>JBFYMA010000011.1:0-10353 GCA_041305085.1 Nanobdellota archaeon
TCATAAGCCATGCCATAAATAAGGATTTTGTAAAAGCCAAAGACCTTCTTCTTAAGACTATGCTGGAGCACGGCCTCTCAGGAATAGACGCCATAAAGCAGTTGCAGAAAGAGGTCTGGAACTCTGAAGCAAAAGACACTGCAAAGCTTGAGATGGTAAAGGAGTGTGGAGAGATAGAGTTCAGGATGGTCGAGGGAAGCGATGAATTCATACAATTGGAGGCGCTGCTGGCAAAGTTCTGCGTTTTGAACAATTAAAATGACATTTTTCAATCCAAATTTGATAGGTTTTTTGGGTCGTTGATAGTTGGCATTATTCTTATTATAATTCTGAAAATTATGAAAAGCAAAAACAAACAGATATTGGAATCTTACAAAGAAAATGGGTCTAATTTCAAAAAAGGAGCAGCGCTCATAGGTTTAGTTATTAGTGTCTGCTTTAACGCAATTTTGCTTGGTATTGGCTTCATCGGGGTGCGCCCAAATACACAGGATTTAGTTGTTGCAGGATCATTATTTGCTATAATAACTGTCATCTACATATTCATAATTATGGGATTTATTGAATTAATAAATGCGAAAAAAATCCAAAATAACAAAAATGTGCCTTATGACTGAATAGCTCGCCCTATCCCCTGCCTCAAAGCAGAGGTGCAGAGCAATCAAAGATTGCTGGCATCCCTCTGGGATATTACTGGCTCGCAATCTTGTAAGGCACATTTTTGGAATTGAAGAATTTCGCACTAAAGTGCGGGGTATTAAACCCCTGCGAAATTTTCAATAATCAAAAAAGTTAGAAAACAAAAAATATTCTAATTCGTGCTCACATCCTTTACTTCCACCTGCTTGTCTACATACTGGCCATAAAGATAATCCAGGGTTATGTAAAGTATTGGCTCATATATCTTGTTTCCTGTAGGAGTCTCTATTGTGCAGGTTACTGTTGTTGGCTCTCCATCGTAAAGCGTCACAAAGCCTTCTGTCTTTGCGGTGTTTCCGCTGAGCTGGGGGCATTTTATGGCTGCATCTGTGCCATCTGGAAGGCTGACTTTTGCATAAACTTTGTTTTTATCTGTGTTTGTTACTGAATCATCGCAGGTTGTTCCCAACTTGTAAATTGTTCCAGTGCCAACATGGCTTATCGTGAAAAGAACCTGTATCTTGTTCTGCCCCATGGGCAGCTCTGAAAGCGTGCTTACATGGACAGGAGCTCCTGAATTTTTTGGGCTTTTTATCTCGTTGATCTTGCACAATTCATCATTTTCTGTGCTGTCCTCAAAAGTGTTCTCTTTTATGCAAACTTTTGTATGTGTCTTTGTCTCGTAGTCATAGCAGAACTTGGCCCTTATCTTCAACAAGTCATTGCCCTGGATGTCAAGATTATAGTTAAAGTCCTCAAAAGTTATATATTCTTTGCCTCCATTTAGCACTGTGCCTTCAAAATTCTTTTTTTTGCCCTTAAGCTCAAAGTCAATTACCTGTTTTGTCTTAGGGCTGCCAAAGTATTCAGGGTTAAACCCCAAAAGCTCCAATTCTCCAAAATCATTTGATGGGCTAAAATCATATTCTCCCTTATTTTCAAGCTCTATTCCTACTGAAAAAGGAAATTTTCCGTTGTCATAAATCTGGTTGGGGGGCAGTCCTTCCTGAAATTTTATAGATATTCCTTCTGTTCCTCCATCAAAAGGAGCAAAGTCAGGGCCTGCGTTCTGGTTGTTATTTGTGCATCCTCCAAATACAAACAAAAAAATTGCCAGCGCAAAAGCCAAATATATTTTTTTCATTTTTAAACCTCCATAGTTTGGGACTTTTTGATTTTTCTTTTATTGTCTTTTATTATTATATTATTCTCAATTTGTTATTCGCTTGTTATTATATTTTATCATGAAACCCTCTTCACAGTAACCCTTCTTTCTGTCGTATCAGAGTATCCATACCACAGTTCCATCGTAAGAGGCGTCTGGTAAGCATTTTTTGAAGGGGCATACCTGTAGTCGTAGCTGCAGATTATTGTTCCTGTGCCTTCCTGAAGCTTCACTCTTTTGTTTTCCAGGTTGCAGTCCAGATGATCTTTTCCAATTCTTATATCAGCAAGGTAAACAACATCAAGGTGCTGGTCTGTAACCCTTTGGGTGTTGTAGGGGTTGCACCTTGCAAAATATCCAAGGTCAAATATCTGGCCATTTCCAACATTAGATATTCTTATTTCAAAAATAGCTTTCTGCTTTGTATTCTCCTGATTTATGCTTGTTATTGCCACAGGGGCTCCCTGGGTGCTTCTAAGGCTTGTCTGGCCAGGTGTGCAAACCTTTCTGGACTCTGTATAAGGCTCAGGGTCTATACACACTGTGGGAGAGGCATACGTTGTGTAGACATAGCAGTTTGTTATAAGGAAAGGCATTGTTGTTTCATCCAGCCCTGCAGGCCAGTCAGTTATTTCAGCATTAAATGTTTTGTAATCTATTCCTCCACCCGGGTAGTTGTAGTCATCTCCAGGAAGAATATATTCCTCGCCAAAATGGAAGTCTATGTTAAAAGAAGGCAAGAATATCAAGAGCTTTCTTCCGTGGTTGTACTGGTCATAGTCCACACTTATAGGATTGTCAAAGCCAAAGCTGAAATATCCTCCTCCTTCTGAATTTTGTGAGTTGTCTCCAAACTTTATGTCAAGATCTGAGAGGTATTTGCTGGTGTTCCATCCAACACCATATCTATTAAGTGTTTCTCCAATATCATTCAGCTCCACTTCCCATGAATTCGGGCTGGTCTCAAAGTGGCTTCCGTGGCAGTCAATAAACCCGTAAAGCCCTCCTTTGGAGATTGATGAAATGTCAAAAGTGCAGTCTTTGAAGCCTGACTGCAGTGGTTCAACCCCATCCACGTGAATCATTCCAGGGTCATAGCCTGAAACAAACACTGCGCCCTTTGTCATGGATGCTCCTTTGTTGTGAATATCCACATCTATTGTGAATGAGTTGTCTTCAGCATCACCATCTCCGTAATAGTAAATGCTATAGGGAGGAGAGTTAGCTAAAAAATCCACAACAACCCCTTCAGAGCCAACATAGTAGTCGTCTGTCTTGGGGTCAGAACCTGAAAAACTGCATGATTCAGCAAATAATGATAAAGAAACAAGAGCTAAAACAAGCAATGTTTTTCCAATAATTCCTGTGTTTTTATTCTGGCCAGACATATTTTTATTCCTTGTCACCTGAATATATAAATATTACTATTTTATAAAGGATAAAGATTAATTGTTGCATGCAGGCATAATTCCCCAGAATTCACCTGACTATTTCAACTGTCTTTGTTATGGCATCAAGGTAAATATAATCCAAGTCTATATAAAGAACATCTGGCTGAGTCACAAACGTCAAGGGAATAAACTGCTTGCTCTCTCCTTGGATAAAACAGGTTGTCTTGGCCTCGTTGTCTATAAAGCTCAAGTTTTGTGGACTGCATACAAGCGGATGGCTGGAAAGCTTTGCCTGCACTTTTGCATGACCGAATTCCACAACCCCTGTGTTTTTGATGTTGCACTGGTCCTCTATAGGCTTCTCAGTCCTGGAAACCAGGTTTCCGCTGCCAACATTCTTAAAAGTTATAATGAATGATGGTGAAACATAGGTGTTGTTGCTGTCATCAGTCATTACGCTCATCCTTGGCTCAACAATTGTTATTGCAATCGGAGCCCCCTGATCCTTAAAGCTAATGGTCTGGCTGTTGCATGTCTTTTTTCTCTTGTCAAGGTTAAAAGGATCGCTGTCCAGGCATATATCCTGCACAAGCTTTGTGTGGTAAGGATAGCAAAGGTTAAATATTATCTGGGATTCTGGAGACTCTCTCTGGCCTTCTAGAGCATTAGCTTGCAGCACAAATTCCACAGGCTTTGACTCTCCCAGATGGTCATAATAATTTTTTCCTGTCAGCTGTATTTGGCCTTTTTCAGGGGTTATTGGCTGAAAATAGTACTTGTCAAAAGTTATGTGAAAGAATATTTTGTCATCCTGTGAGCTGTTTGAAATGACGTGGTAAGCCCCTTTGTTGTGCATGTTTGCAATAATGCTTACCTGCTCTCCCTGATAAACCTGTTTTGGAGGAGCATTTTTTAAAAACTCCACACCAATGCCTTCGCTTCCCTGGTATGGATTAAAGCTTGTGATCCCTGGGTCGCTGCTATCGCACCCAAAAAAGATAAGTGGCAACACAATTATTACCAACAAAATAGCTGCTGTTTTCAAATTGTTTCCTCCTCTATTGTTATTGGTGTTGACCTGATTATCTGATAAGTATACTTTGCCTTTGCAGTAAATGTATTTATGGACACGCCTCCAGTTCCAAGAAGCTCTCCAACATCATTATCTTTTATTTCCAAAAGGCATTGGATAGTTATATAATCCCTGTCCCTGCTGAACAGAAGAGGAATATTTTGCAGGTTGTAGACATAATAACCCTGCGAGTTTGGAGCAGAAGGGTAATTAAACCTCACAAGATCTGAAGGCACACAGCTGTTGTCCTTAACTTTTAAAGGAGATGGGAGCTTGAATTCAAGCTCGTTTATTGATACAACTTTTCCAAAAGGATCGTCATTTTTTATTGTTATTCCGAAAGGTATTGCAATAATTGGATTTTCTGAATCAACAGAATACGGAAGGTTCCATGATTTGGTCTTATCCACAAGCCCCAGCTCTACAGGCCCTGCAGTGTAGACAGCAACAGGATACTGCTCTAATCCATAAAACTGGTGTATATCCTCGTTTCTGCTGTAAAAACCATTCCTGATATTTCTGTCTATGAACGAATAAGTAATATATCCCCAGGTTTCAAAGTTAAAGTTTGACTGGAAGTAAACATTATAATTTTGCTTTTTTGAAACATCCAATACACTGTAGGACTGCTTTGAAAAGCTGCACGGAATATATCTTTCGTCATAATTTGTGACTGTGAACTCTCTATAGCCTTTTGGTATATCTCCCTGGATGCTTGGATTGTCCAGATAGCATGAGTTCTTAACATCAACCACACCTACAAATGTCTGCCCTTTTATTGGCGCAAAAACATCTATAGCATCCCCTTTTGTGTATTTTTTTGATGTTGTCTGGAGTAAATCTATGGACACTCCCAGCTCTCCATACCTATTTTTTTCCACCTCTGATTCATAGTTTGGGTCAGTTGCTCTTCTTATCTCTCTTGAAACGTTTCCAGGAATGCCAACGATTGTGCTCCACAGGTTGCTCCAGCCTGTTTTTACAACGTCCCAAACTTTGCCTGCAGGCGCCCTTATTCCTCCGCTTCCTGTAACTGACTCTGAAAGAAATTCACTGTCAAGGACCACTGTAAAAAGTATGGCTATTATTACTGCTGCCCATATGAGGTTAAGCAGGGTTCTGCCAGCCTTGTATTCAAAATGGTTGGCAATGTACAAAGGCCAGATAGGAACAAGCAAAAGCATTGCCCTTAAAAGCTCAACCAGGCTCATTCCCATAAACACTGCTCCTGAATCTGGAAAAAATGCTGTCAACGCAGGCAGAAGAACTGCAAGACCTGAAATTGCAAGATATTTGAAAAGAGTGTTTATGTTTCCCGAGCTCTCAAACCTGAAGAAAAGGATCCATGCAAGGATTGCAATAACCAAGTATACTCCAAACGAGGACTTGTTTATTACAGGAATCCACCCAGATTTCTCACTGACCCAGAAAGTCCACGCATCTATGATGTGCCATAACAATGTAAGCCAGAAAAATCCCTTGTATGCTCCTCCAAGCTTTGACTCTGCCCTGTCTGCAACATCTCTTGTTTTTCTGGCAACGTGTTTTACTCCTCTTCCAGTTGCTTTTGTCAATGAGTATGCACCTGCTCCCACTGCCAAGCCAACAGAGCCAAACTTTTTTGCCCCTCTGCCAAGCATCTGGGCTTTTTCCCACATCTTTTCTTTTGAAGATTTGTTCTGCTCTGCCTCTTGCTGTTCCTCTTTTTCCAGCTCATTATTTGCCCTTTCATGGAGCTTTGCCTTGTATCTTGAGTTCCGTTGCCATTCTTTTATTCTCTGGTATTCCTGATCTTCTTCAGACATTTCGCTTTCCTGAGGTTCATCTTCAGCCATTTTTTTATGTATAAATATATAGTACTAAATCTATAGCAGGAGTTTATAAAATTTGTCCTGATTATGGGCTGCACACAAAATTCAGTCTTCAGTCGTCTTCTTCTGCAACTATCTTCATATCAAGAATGTTAAGCTGTGTTTCAGGCTCTATCTCCAAAGAATTAGCTCCATACTGAATATAATCCTTTATGCTTACTTCAAAATTTAGTTTGTCTGTATTTATCTGGCTTCTGGGGTATCCATTAATATAGATGGATGCCTTCTTTTTCGAGTCATCTGCAAAACGTATTTTAAGCAAAAAATCATACTTGTCCTTGAATTCGCTGTCCTCTGGATTGTCCTCATCTATTTCATCAAAAAAATCCTTGTCAACATCAAAATAATATATAGGAAATATTGGCTTTTTTATGTAAGTCCTTACGTTTATATTGTCAACAAGATAAGAGCCTTGTTCTGCAGAAAACCTTATTGTGTTTTCTCCCTGATAAAGATTTTGGGTTCCTATTGGCAGGTAATTGCTGCTTCCGCAGTCTGCAATTGCAGAATAAACCTTTGCCCCGTTCAGGTATATCTCCAGAAATCCTGCATCATCTTCAGTGCATCGCGGGAAGAAGAATAATGTGGCTCTTTCAAGGTTGTTTTTCTCTTCCTCAGAAAGGAAAAATTTCTGCTCGCTCTTGCTGAAAGATTTTTCTGTATAGTCTGCAGTAATCTTTATGTTTTTCAGCTGGTATTCGTTGTAAGCCCATATTGCCCATCCAGGAGAAGAGACGCTTATTGTTATTGTGTTGGTCTCTTTTATCATGTCCGCAGGAAGAGTTATTGGGAGCGGGCTTCCTTCACTTATCTCCCTGTTAAGGATTTCCTGCCCGTTGAGCAGTATTATGAGCTTTCCTTCAGATTTTTCAACATTAAATGACAGCAGAAAGTTTCTGTAGTCCTGTCCTTTTGCTTCAAAAGTCATTGTTGCAGACTGCTTTTCAAAAACAGAATTTTTTGCATAAAGAGAGTCATATTCTTTAAGAATACTTCCTTCTTCGCTAGAGTAAATCCTGAATGAAGGAAGTTCATGGTTTCTATAGCCAGAATCAACATATTCCAGTGTTCCTGGCTTTTCGTGCAGCAGTGTCTTGTTCAATCCGTTATCTCCGTCTCCATTGCTGCTTGAGTCATTTCCATTGTTTAGAAGGTCATCCCTCATGTCAGGCGGCAGAAAAAGTATATAAAGTATTATTACTAGCGCCATAAGTGCAACCAGTATTGCTGAGTTTGCTCCAGACTGCGCCCTGTTCTTCATAAAGCTATTACAGAAACTTTGGATATATAAAGTTTGCTGTTGTCGTTGGTGTTCTTGAAATGAGCATGTGGATGCAAAAAGGAGGAGGAGAGCACAATTGGCTTAGATTGCTTTATATTTTAGGTAAATATAAAAATAGGCTTTGTTTTAAGAGTTTACAATGAAAATATTGTCAAAGGATTACAAAAAAGGATTTGTGAAGCTTGTTCCTGAAAGCCCGGAAGACTTGTGGTATCTCAGCCAGATAATAGAGCCAGATAATCTTGTTAAGGGGAAGGCTGAAAGGAAAATCAAAATAGGCGGAGAGGGAGAAAAGCAAAAAGTAATCAAAAAAACAATCACCCTGGAAATAAGAGTTGAAAAGATTGATTATTCAGGCAGCCTGAAGCTTCTGGGAACCATAACCAATGGCCCTGAGGACATTCCAAAGGGCAGCCACCAAAGCATCAATGTTAACCCTTTGGAGACTATTTCAGTAACAAAAAGCCAGTGGCTGTCTTTCCAGATAGATAAGCTTAATGAGTCGCAACAGCCGAAAACAAATATTCTGCTGCTTGTTTTTGACAGGGAAGAGGCAATTTTTGCAAAAGTTTCAAACAAAGGAATAGAAGTTCTGGCAAAGAAAAAAGGAGATGTTTCAAAAAAAGAGGTCGAAACAAAATCTTCCAATTTTTACAAGGAGCTTGCAAAAGAACTTGAAGATTATGACAAAAGAATTTCTCCTGAAAGCATCATAATTGCCAGCCCCAGCTTCTGGAAAGAATATCTGATGAAGGAAATAACTGACTCCAAAAAAATAGTCCAGGCAAGCTGCAGTGAGGTGAGCGAAAACGCTTTCAAAGAAATACTTAAGCGGCCTGAACTGAAAAAGGCCCTGGAGAAAAGCCGTTCCAGCAAGGATGAGCAGAGGATTGCGGAGCTTATGGAAAATATTTCCAAGGAAAGCGCATTTTACGGGTTTGGGGAAAGCAGGCAAAAAATAGAATCTGGCAATGTAAAGGTTTTGTTTGTGAGTGAGAAATTTATGAAGGACCAAAAGGAAAAAAATCAATATAGAGAGCTGGAAAAAACCTTGAAAACTGCTGAAAAAATGGGTGCTGAGCTGGTAATAATTTCTGACAGCAGCCAACTGGATGGTTTAGGAGGAATTGCAGGAATTCTAAGATGGAAGGAGAGCTAAACCCCAATATTTTGGATTTTCTAAGTTCTCTGGTAATAGAGAAAAAAGAGCTTAGAAACATTGACAGGGATTTGGCTAATGAAAAAATAATAAGCATACTAAAGAGAAATCCTAGATTAAGAAAAAATCTTTCTCTGAACAAAAAAAGCAGGCATGTTAAAGAGGCTGTCAAGCTTGCAAGGGCAGAGCTTAGGGAAGTTTACGGCGTATTCATAGAAAAGGATTACCAAAAAAAAGAAAAGCTTCTTGCAGATGCTGCAAAAAAACCATCAACAAAGATTTACAAAAAAATTCTCTCACTCCACAAGTCCAGCTTGGAAAGGCTTTTATTCTATGAGGAAGTTTACAAAAAAATCTTTTCAATTACAGGCATCCCAAAAAAAATTGCAGACCTTGCATGCGGACTAAACCCTATAAGCTATTCTTTTATGGGCTGCACTCCTGAGTATTTTTCATCAGACCTTGTCCAAAAAGACTGTGATTTCCTTAACAAATACTTCAAAGCTGCAGGAATAAATGGAAAAGCAGAAAAAATTGATCTCTCAAAACCAGAAGAATGGGAAAAAATCCCAAAATGTGACGTCTGCTTTCTTTTTAAGGCGCTCGACAGTTTGGAAACAGAAAAAAGAAATATTAGCAGAGCGCTCTTGCAGAAAATAAAATGCAGGTTTGCAGTTGTAAGCTTTCCAAAGGAGTCATTGGGAGGCAAAAAAGCAATCAAGCCCAGTAGAAGATCGTGGTTTTACAAGCTTTTGAAGCAGAAAAACTGGAACTATGCTGAATTTGAGATTCCAAATGAGCTCTTTTTTGTAGTGAAGCTGAAAAATGCATGATTTATAAGCAACTTCACACAGGAATAATAAAAAAAATATACTATTGGGTGTTAGTAAAAAAGCGTAACATATTTAAAGTAGTAGTTCATCATATTAATTAAAAAGGGGTGAGTGTACTAGCGTACACCCTAAATATTGGGGGTAAATAACATGATAGTGAAAGAGGAATTTTTGAGCAAATTGAGGCGATATTTTTCGCTGAACCTGTATGAAGTGAAGATTTGGACTTCTTTGCTTAGCAGGGGAGTAAGCACTGCAGGAGAGCTTAGTGATATTGCAAACGTGCCAAGAAGCAGGAGCTATGATGTTTTGGAAAGCCTTGAAAAAAAAGGATTTGTTATTATGAAACTTGGAAAGCCAATAAAGTATATTGCAATTCCTCCAAAAGAAGTTGTGGAAAGAGTGAAGAAAAACGTAAAAAACGATTCAGAGGCCCAGCTTAAAAGGCTTGAGGAACTGAAAAAGACTGAAGTTCTTGAGGAACTGAATTCTTTGCACACACAGGGTGTTGAGCTTGTCGAGCCCACAGACCTTAGCGGATCGCTTAGGGGAAGGCACAACCTCTACAACCATCTCGAGCTTACGATAAGAAATGCTGAAAAAAGCGTTACCATAATGACAACTTCACAAGGATTTTTAAGAAAAGTTGAAGGGCTTAGGCCAGTATTTGAGCAGCTGAAAAAAAGGGGTGTAAAAATAAGGATTGCAGCCCCAATGAATAAGGAAACTCAAAAGGCTGCCAAAGAAGTTGCAGACGTTGCAGAAGTAAAGGCAACAACTTCGAAGGGGAGGTTTTGCGTTGTGGACAGCAAAGAGCTCATCTTTATGGTTATGGATGATGCAGAAGTACATCCAACATATGATATTGGAATATGGGTTAACACGCCTTTCTTTGCTGA
This sequence comes from Nanobdellota archaeon, assembly GCA_041305085.1. Classification (GTDB taxonomy): domain Archaea; phylum Nanobdellota; class Nanobdellia; order Woesearchaeales; family UBA9642; genus SURF-58. Next base: position 10,312 of record JBFYMA010000011.1, read on the forward strand.
AGCACTGGAAAACCTTTTCGAGCTTGCATGGAAAGAGATGAA
>JBFYMA010000012.1:0-21126 GCA_041305085.1 Nanobdellota archaeon
ATTGCGCACTAAAGTCCTGAAAGGGATGCCAAAAGCTCTGCTTTTCAGCATGCGGGGTGCAGAGCAATCAAAGATTGCTGGCATCACTCTGTGATATTCAACCCTGCACAATTTTCAATAATTTTTTACAAATCACCCTATTCTTAAGACAACGCCCAAAACTCTTAAATACAAATAGTGTTTTCCAGCTTCATGGCAAACCATGCTAAGGACTGGACTATTACAGAATCTGACAAAAAATATACCCAAATAATTCTCAAGGATGAGGCAATTGATCCGCTTGACAGGCAAAACATTCTTAATGGAGCTATCTATGCTATCCTTTCAGCCAGAGAAACCTATGGCCAGCTGAAAAAGGTTCATGATGCAATAAACAGAGATAATCTCCTGGAGCAGGAAAATGTTCTTTCTAATAAGCAAAAAATTTCAAGCCTTGTAAAAATTCTTGGCTATGGAAACAGCAAAAGCAGGTACATTTTGGAATTTATAGACTGGTGGGTGGCTTCAGATTTTCCAGAAAGGCTTATAAGGGATGCCCAAAACGGCCGCAGCCGGGAATTTGAGCTAAGGGATGAGCTTGTTGCAAGTGCAAAAGGCATGGGCCCAAAGTGTGCATCCCTGTTTATGAGGATGTGCGGCTATGAAAATATTGTTCCAATAGATATCCATTCAATGAATTATCTTAAAAGTCAAGGTATTGAATTAAACGGTGATGGAATAAGGGGAATCTCTGACAAAGAGCATAGAAGGCTTGAAGAAATCATGCAGAATATTGCAAAGCAACAGGGCATAGCTCCTGGAATTTTTCAGGTGTATATATGGGTAAAGTCTTCCCGTACCTGGACACCATATAAGCAGCTTGAGCTTAACCTATAAGCTACCACTTCTCAAGTGCTGTTTCAACATTGGCTTTCCACTTGTCTATTATTTCAAGGATTATCTGCTTTACAGCTCTTTTGCTTACAATTTTGTAGATAAATACATAGCCCCCATTGTCAAGGTTGTTCTGCTTTCTTTCCAAAACCTTCTGCTCGTAAAGCTTTTTTACTGCTCTCTGTATTGTGGTTAAATTCAGCGAGAGCTTTTTTGCGAGCTCTTCTGTGGTAAAATGCTCTTCGCTGTTCTTTACAAGGAAGTCCATGACTTTAAAGTCTGCTTTTGTTATTCCCAGGCTGCACTTTATTATTTCGTCCAGTAAAAATACTCTGCATGCAAAGTCTATCATCACATCGCCTCCAGTATTTCATTGATTTTCTGCTTCATAACCTGTTTAGGGGCAAATCCCACGATCCTGTTAACCTCTTTTCCTTTGAGGAATACTGCAAGTGTAGGGATGCCCTGGATACCAAACTGGCTTGCAAGCATTGGCTCTTCCTCTGTCGAAAGCTTTGCAAACTTGAGTGTTCCCTCAAACTCATTGCTCAGCTCTTCAAACACAGGCGCCATCATTTTGCAGGGCCCGCACCATGATGCCCAAAAATCTATGATTACAGGCACTGAAGAGTTTTTTACTTCTTTCTCAAAATTGTTTTCATTCAAATGGATTATTGCCATAATACCACCTCAGTATATATATTTTTTGTAAGTACTGCTATAAAATAAAGGTTGTATTTAAATAATGTGGAGTACAAGCAGTATTCATTGTTAAATGGAAGTACTCATTTGCACCAATGCCGAATGCACATAAATGATTGCTTGTTACGAGATGATTATAATAAGTCATTATTATGCCTATATTCAAGAGCTGAGCAATGGTGTCGCTTATGATTCATCAGCGCAGTAAATGCCAGCCTTCGGCTGGTTACCCCTGGCCAAAGTCCAGCAAAGGCTGCGCTGACAATAACCTAATGATGATGATAATGATGATAATGATGATAATATAATCATAATCGCAAACTATAAATAATAAAGAGCCCTAACCCAAATCATGTGCTTGGCAGTACCTGGAAAAATCGTTGAAATAAGCGGCGACAAAGCAATAGTTGACTATGAATTGGAAAAGAGAAGCGCAACAATTATTGAGCATGAGTTCAGCGTTGGGGACTTTGTCATAGTCCAGGGCGGCTTTGTGGTTTCAAAGGTGGCTGAAAAAGAGGCTAGAAGCGCGCTTGATCTTTACAAGCAGGCTGTCAGTTCTCAGGCAAGAAACCCATAGTTCTGAAGGCTTTGTTTTTGCTTATTGCCTAAAGGATTGATTATTGTTTGCCTGTGAACAGCGACATAATCCCCTTTTTTTACATCAAACTTGAAAGGGTTGAGAATTTCCTGCACTAATTTTACAATCTCAGATTCTCCAATTATTTTTGAGTCTGTATTTGTTAACACATAGGGTGCAATAAGACAGTTTTTCCTGAACTCTTCAGAAGGCTCTTCTTTTAATAATCCAACATGCCTGACCCATGTATTGTGGTGGGGAAGTGCGCGCTTGGGAAATGAAACTGTTCTTTTGTTATCGTTCTGCTCTCTCACAAAATCCTCAACAGTTTTATAATCCCAGAAGCCTTCCAAAAGAGGATTTCCCAAAATATAGGCTTCTGCAACCACAGGATTGCTTATTTCAAATCCATTATTATGGGCAATAAATTCCAGCATAACAGGGATTACAGGGAAATGCTCATCTATCAAACTGAAATATTGTAGTATTGGCTTGTTTTTGAGTCCTGCGTTGAGAAGATGATCTTTTATCCCTGTTTTTTCATCAGAAACAGTTGTGTATGCAAACCTTGCAAGCAGCCCATTGTTGCCCATTCAAAAAATAATTTATTTGAGGTTTAAATATTTTATTAATCACTATTCACAACATCAAGAATCCTTTGGGTGTATTTTTCCAGATTGCTCAACTGTCTTTCATCAAGAATCATTGGCGCAAACCCCCAGTGCAGCGCAACCATGTCACCTTTTTTTACTCCAGCCAGCAGTGCAGGAAGATATGTTATTGTCATATTTTCCTCTTTGGCAAGGAATATTCTGCTTCCCTTCTGCTTCAGTCTTCTAGATGCAACAACCAATCTGTCCTTCATGACTTCCAGAACTCTTCCCCAGCCAGTCCTGCAGTTGTCCATGTTTAACAGGTTTGTCTCAACGCTCTGGGTTGTCATTCCAACACCGACATAGAACACGTTGAAGTTGTGGTGCGGTACAAATCTGTTTGGCAGTTTCTGCACAAGAGAGTCTGCCCAGCTCTTTGGAAGGCCTCTGTTTACCAGCTCCATAATAACAAGCTTCATGTCATCATCTGTAAAGCTTTCCAAAAGCTCGTTTCCTATCCAATAGGCCTCTGTAACTTCTTTGTCAAAAAGTTTTTTTCCTGACTTTTTGGCGATTATTGAGAGATAAGGGTAAAGGCTTTCAAATTTTTTGAGTGTTTCAGTTACTTGCTCTTGGTTATCCTTTTTTTCTATATACCTGAGAAATTCCTCTTTAGCTTTTTCGGGGCCGCAAAACCTTAAGATATTGGTAATATAGGAAAACCTTATTGCCAGCTCTATGCCATCCATAAATCAGGCTTTGGACTTGTTTGTTATAAATTTTGCGATTTTTGCTAGCCAAACAATGCTGGCAACTCCTAAAATAGTCAGGAGTATTCCCCATATTTGGATGCCTGGAACAGGGCTTCCTAAAAAAAGCGCTCCAAGAATAGTTGTTATGGGGCTTCCGACTGCAAGGATGCTTGCTGCAGTGCTCACCCTGACATGCTTCAGCCCGTTGTAGTATGTCATTACATAAAGCAATAAGAATGCGCTGGTTATCCCAATCCATAAGTATTGGGAGCCAGTCATTGCAAGTATCTGCTGGGTGTTGCCTGTGAGCGCAAGAAACACCAAAATAAATCCTGCACCAAAGAACATCCTTCCAAATGCCACGATGTTTCCTGTTGTGCTTCTGAGAATGCTTTTGGCCAGCACACTTTCTGCAGCCCAGAAAAGAGTTGCTGCAATTATCAAAAGGTGTCCTGTTGACAGTGAAAAGTCAGGAGCCAGCATCAAAAAGTTGCCTGCAAGGAGTATTCCTGCCCCAAGGATGAACCACTTGTTGAGCTTTTCCTTTAAGAACAGCAGGGCAAAAACGCTTGCATATATAAACAGAGTCTTGTGGATAAATGCGCTGGTTGTTCCTGTTGTCAACTGCAGCCCTTTGAAAAACAGTATGAATGGTATTGAGCCTCCTATCAGGCCTATAGCTCCAAGCTGGAGCCACTGTTTTTTGCTGAGCTCCTTAAGCTTTTTGAGCTGCCCTGCTCCAAGAATTATCCCAAATAACAATATTCCGACAGCAAGGTTTTTTGAAAAAGTGAATATTGAGCTATCTATTCCTTTGACTCCAAAACTGTTCATGAATATGGATACTCCTGAAATTATTGCAGTTGCCAATACAAGCAACAGGCCTTTTTTGTTTTTACTGGTTTTTTTGAATCCTAAATCCATGTTTCCACCTTTTTTGCGATTTCCTCTGCGTTTCCTTTTTCTGGAAGCCCTATTATTTTTATTTTTTTTGCCATACCTGCATTCCTGAGCAGGTTCAAAAAAAATCCAACATCAAAGTCGTGCAGGCTTGTGAGCTTTCTTGTTTTTAACTGCTCAACATCTGTAATAATTACTGGATTTTTTGCTCCTTTGACAACATCAAGTATTATTATTTCACCCTTTGCATTCATCAATTGCTCAGGGCTTGTGCAATGAACCACCTGAAATTTGTTTTCAAACTTTTTAGCAACCGCAAGTGCAAAGCTGTCCTGCTCCAGGTATTCATTACCGAACACGTAAAGTTTTCTACTACTTTTATTTTTCTTCCCAGTCATCTTTCCAGTCAACTTCCAAAAAGTGCGCTGAGCACGAAAAGCAGGGGTCATAGTTTCTGATGAGCTTTTCAACTTCAAGCACAATTTTTTCTTTGCTCTTATTCATAACATTCGGGACAAACTCTCTTATATCCTCCTGCATATTGTAAAGATTCTGAGCAGTTGGCGTGATTATGTTGGCGCTCACAATTTTTCCTTCTCCATCCAGTGCGTATTCATGGAATAGTATTCCTCTGGGCGCTTCTATTGCTCCGACGCCTATTCCTGCTTTCAAAGGAATTTTGTCAGGCTTTTCAGGAGATATTTTTAAATTAGTGCATATCTGGATTGCGTGGTCAACTGCATGCACAAGCTCTATGGCCTGTGCAAGATTATTATAAAATGGGTTAAGGCTTGGAAGCTTTAATTCAGAGAGGTCAAGCATTTTTTTTGCATCACTACTCAAATGCTTGTAGTTATTGTTCAGCCTTGCAAGTGCTCCCACCATGTACCTGTGCCCTTGTTTTACCACAAAGTTGGCGCTGCTGTACTCTTCATGATGCTCTTTGATGAAATTCCTGTAGTTTTCAGGGGCATAATTCTCGCCAGGCCCCACAAGGCTTCCTTCCAGCACAACATACCTGTCATTGTCGTAGAGGCTGAACCATTTTGCCTGGCTCTCAAAGCCAGGATTTTTTAGCCCAATAAACAGCTTGCAGGTGTCTATTGTATCTTTTTTTATGCCTTGAAGCTCTTTTGCAAGCTCTGCAAGCTGATCTTGTGATGGATAGTGCAGCCAGCCTCCTGGCGTTGCACTTACTGGATGAAGATCTCTTCCTCCAAATACACTGACCATTTTGTTTCCAATCTTCATCATTTTCAGCGCCTGCTTGACCTGCTTTTTGTATTTTGAAGCCATTGCTATTGCAGACTCGTATCCAAGATAATCAGGCAGTGCAAGAAAATAAAGGTGTGTTGCATGGCTTCTGATTCTTTCTCCAAGAGTCAATAATGCCCTTAGGTCGAGAGTCTGCCTGCTTGGCTTATAGCCAAGGGCGTTTTCTATTGCAGTTATTGCTGCTACTACATGTGCAGAGCTGCATATGCCGCATATCCTGGAAGTCATTTCGTGGGCTTCAAAAAAGTGCCTTCCAACAACCAGCCCTTCAAAATATCTTGCTCCTTCTGATGCTCCAAGCTCGCACACAGTTACTTGCCCGTCCTTTATTCCGAGGTTGAGCTTTGCATGCCCTTCTATTTTTGTTATGTGGTTAAGTGTTATGTTTTTCTCCATAAAGCACCTTTTCAAGCATTGGCAGTTTCAGCCCTGCAAATGTTGTAAGCCTTTTGTGAATAAACTCTTCTGAAAATCCTTTGCTTTTTAGTATTTTTATCATTAAGTCCAGGTTCATGTCTTTTGTAGGCCCTCTGCAGCCCCAGCACTCAAATCCTCCTGTTGGGCACACTGCATGGCATCCTCCTGCTGTAATTGGCCCTAAACAGGGCTTGCCTTCCTCTAGTAAGCATTTATTTCCCTGCCTTCTGCACTCAACGCAGACAGGGCTCGTGTAAGGCTTTGGCTCTGCTCCTTTGATCATTGTTTTTACAAAGTTGAGAATTTCCTGCTTGTCAGGCGGGCAGCCAGGGATTGTGTAATCAACTTCTACATGCTCATCGATTGGCGAAGGCTCTAAATCCTGGATGTGCTCCCTTTTTTTGTAGAGCAAATGCTCATAATTTTCCTTTAATGTAAACCTTCTGTATGCAGGCACGCATCCAGTGCTTGCACATGCTCCAAGAGATACAAGAATTTTTGTGTTCTGCCTGGCTTTTTTGAGCACTTCAAGGTCTTCTTTGCTTGCAACAAGCCCTTCCATAAATATGATGTCAAACCCTTCCTCGTCGTGGTTGACTTCTTTTATGAATGGAAACGCCCTGAGATCTATCAGGTTTATCATGTCGAGTATTTCATCTTCGTTGAATATTGCGCTAAGCAGGCAGCCTGCGCATCCTGTTATTCCGTAAAATCCTACTTTTGGTTTTTGTGCCATTTTTGTGTTTTTTGTATTTAGAGGACTCAAGTGGTTGGTTAATCGTTCTCAAAGTCTTTTATCTCGTCATACCTGAACACTGGACCATCTACACAAGTATATTTGCCTCTTATCATGCAGTGGCAGCAGACTCCTATTCCGCAGAACATCAGGCGCTCTGCGCTTACAAATATCTGGTCGTCGTTAAAGCCTTTTTTCTTGAGTATTCCTATGACATACTTCATCATGATTGGCGGCCCGCAGACAAACGCAACTTTATTGTGGTTGTTTATGTCTGTCTCTTCCAGTGCTTTTGTTATAAATCCTTCTTTTATGTTGTAGTTGTAGCAGCTTCCTGGCTTCAGGTCTTTGTCAACTGTTACATTCAAATGGTATTTGTTTTTCCATTCTTCAAGCTCTCTGCTGAAAATAATATCGTTTGGGCTTCTGTAGCCAAGGAAAAGCTGGACTTCTTTGTAATCATCCCTATGATTTTCAACATAGTCTATTATTCCTTTCAATGGCGCAACTCCGCAGCCCCCTCCTATTATGAGAAGGTTGTTTCCGTTGAGCTCATTCATTGGATATCCGTGTCCATATGGCCCTCTGATGAGTATTGTATCTCCTTTTTTGAGCTTTGCAAGGGCATTTGTAACATTTCCAACCTGCCTTATGTTAAGCTTTATGAAGTGGTCTGAGTCGCTGCATATAGATATTGGAGATTCTCCTATTCCTGGCACGCTCACCTGGAAGAATTGCCCTGGGTCGTGCTTTACTTTCATGTCTATTGTGAGCGTGAATGTGTCTGATGTTTCCCTGAAAAAATCCAGCACTTTGTAGGGCTTTGGTATGTACTGGTTGAGGATTGGCTGGAATCTGCAATTGTGGTCTTTATGGTTGTGAGTTTTTGATTTTGTGTGCAACTGTTTGGTTGTTTTTGGTTCTTTTTTCTTGCTGTTTTTTGCATGTTTTGAGTGTGGGATTTTTTTTGAAACTATCTTAGCTGGCTTATGTTTGATCTTTTTCACTGTTTTTTTCTCTTTTTTTATTTTTTTATTTTTTGCCATTCTTATTCCATGTTGTTTATTATCTCAACAAAGTCAATCCTTGTTGGACATCCTTCAATGCACCTGCCGCACCCAACGCAAAGGTTCACGCCGTATTTCTGCTTAAAGTAATCCAATTGGTGGTATATTCTGTGCTTGAATCTCTCCTCTCTTTTTTCCCTGAAAACGTGGTTTCCAGCCACTTTTGTGAATTCCTGCACCTGGCAGGAGCTCCATTCTCTGACTCTTTCTCCTTTGTCCAGATTGCTCATCTTTACTTCATCGTGCATCTCAAAGCAATAGCATGTTGGGCAAAGTGCTGTGCAGGCACTGCATGACAAGCAGAGATCTACCCCTTTTTTCCAATCTGGATGGTCATAAAGCAGGGAAATGTCTGTTTTCCTGAGCCTGTCTGCATTTTTTATCACTTTTTCCTGCTGGGTTATAAGCCTTGAGGATGGTTTAAAGTATTCCTTGTATTTTTCAGCTATTTTTCTTCCTTTTTCAGATCCCACTTCCACAAAAAAAAGCTCTCCTTTGTCATAAAACATTAAATCAAAATAGTCTATTAGGTTGAGCGAGCCGCAAAAGCAGAATTCAGAGGGCGCTTCATTGCAGTGATAACCGAACAAATAGCTGTTCTCCCTTGCTTCAATGTAATAAGGGTCATTGCTGTCATTAATGAAGACCATGTCCTGGTGGCTTATGGCGTTCAGATCGCACTTTCTGATGCCGAAAAAAACCCTTGGAGGAGTTTCCATTTTTGGCATGATAATTTTTTGCTTATTGAACTCGAAAACAACCTGCCGTGGCTTGAAGAAATAATTTTTTAAAGGAAAAAATGCGTTTTTTTCCAGATAAATATCTTTTATGTCTTTTATTTTTTCAAACCTTACGACATCTTTGTTTACAGGAGCAATTAATTCAAAATCTATTTTTATTTTTTCAAGGAATTCGCTGAATGTTTTTTTGTCCTGCTCGAATGTCTGCATTTTTTTTGCCACGTTTGTTAACAATGAAATTTTTTGCTTATAAACTTTTGGGTTGACTATTGAATGATGGAAGTATTTGCTCACCACCTGTCTGTATGGATATTGCCTGTTGGAACTCCTGCCTCTTCAAGGTCGTGCAGCAGGTTTTCTATCATTCTTGGAGGGCCTGCAATGTAAAAAATAGGGCCTATAATTTCGTGGGCGCACTCCTGGATAAACTCTTTTGTTATATGCCCCTGGTGCCATGGCCATGGCTCATCCCTGCAGTTGTCGACTGTAAAATATATTCCTATGTTGTGATGCGTCTGGTGGATTTTTTCAAATTCTTCCCTATAAAGAAGCTCTTTTGGACACCTTGCACCTTCAAATAATGAAACTCGAACATGTTCAAGCTGCCTGTCAACAATATACTTGACTATTGACCGCATAGGAGTTATTCCTGTTCCTCCTGCAATGAGCACTATGTTGTCCATATGGCTTTCGTCAAGAAAAAACATTCCATAAGGTCCTTTCACTTCAAGGAATTCACCTGGCTTTTTGCTGCAGATAATAGGGCTTACAAGACCAGTCTTGACATTTTTTACAGAAATCTCGAGATAATCTTCTTCTGTTGGGCTGCTTGCTATAGAGTAAGCCCTTTTTTTTAATTCTTCTTTTATTGGGATAGATATGAGAATGAACTGGCCTGGCCTGAAGTGAAAGTTTGTTGGCCTTTCTATTCTTATAGTCTTGACTTCTGGAACCAAATCTAGGGATTCAAGAATCTTAAGCTTCACTAAACCACCTCTTTTGCTCTGCATAGGAACAAGTATTATTTAAATGTTACTGAAATGCCGGCTCCATCCGGAATCTCCCTTTGGTCGCTTTTTGCCTGGCTCGCCTCATGCTATATTTTGGTGCAGCAAGACCATCCCCGAGGGGGCCGACCCCCTTTGCCTATTGAGCCCTATTCAATAATAGGCTTCGCAGGAATGGCAAAAAATACATTCCGGATGGAGCCTGAAATGCCGAAGAAAGTGAATTTGAGAAAGGAGCAGGGTCTCCTATTGCTCCTTTCCCGGTGATGGCTGATGTGGGTTGTTATCAGGCAATGTATGCCGTAAGTGTTTGGCTTACATTGTTGATATTGCAGTACAGGCGTGCTTTGCCTCCAGAAGCACATTTATGGCTTATCTCCATTATTTTTCCCGCTTCATAGGCTGCAACTTCGCCTGTTGAATTTTTCACAATAACTGATGCTCCAAAATTGCTTGCAAGTACTGTGTTGAGTGTTCTTGTGTTTACGCGTTCGTCAATTATTCTGCCTGAAAAATGCTTTTCTGAAAAACCTTTGAAAACTGCCCTTGCCATCTTGAGCAGGCCTGTGTACATATCGACAACGATAAGCCCGTCTCCTTTTCTTGAATACTCAATCACGTCGTTGAATCTTGAGCTGTATACATCTATATTGTTGACAAGGCAGGCTATATCGTTATTGCTTACTCCCAAGTCGCAGAAATTGTTTATGGCTTGTTCTGTATCAACTATTGCTATTGAGAGTCCTCTTTTTTCTGATGGCCTATTTCCTTTTATGTTTGGAATTCTATAGGATACTTCTTTTGCTCGCTCAAAAAGGTAATGTGTTATTTTTCTTGGGTTTTTTTCACCTTTTTCTGGATTTGCAGCAAGAGGAACAGGGTTTTTTACTCTATAGTCAAGCGTTGCCTCTGCATTGCTGTTTAATTGCTGTTTAAGTGTTTCCAATGCTGAAACAGATGCAAGAAGCTCAAGGTATTCCTCATTAGAGATAAACCTTCCTTGACGTTCTCTTAAATCTATTATTCTGTTATTTTTTATTTCTGCTGCGCTTACTGCCATAATCTCTCCCCAATATCCAGATAGCTCTCGCTAGTTCCTGTTTTGCTTTTTGTTACAAAATCGTATCCATATATACAAATTGCGTATATTATTTGTATACTAGACGTGTTTTTTGTATCTGAGTATATATAGTATAGCTATACTATTATTTAAAGCTTTCGGTTTTGGGCAAATTTTAGCAAAAAACAGCCAAAAAATCAGAAATTTTGCTATGGAAGCGAGGAAAGCCATACCCGAACATTTATGTCGGAGTTAGCGACGAATGCGGAATTTCTGGTGTTGAAATGTGCAGCCTAAAGCGCAGGGCATTATACCTTATTTCAACCATCAGTAAACAATAATATTATTTGGGCTGAAGAACTGGAAATCATGCGTATTGTCGCTCCATTCATATGCATAGCAGCAGCTCTCACTGTAAGGAGCAGAAGAAGGAGTAAAGATGTTGAAATCGTCAAAGCAGACATCGACAAAATTGCTGAACGCATAAGCTGTATTATTACAGCTCAGGCTTGGAGGGGCAAACGCGATATCCTGATACCCTAAATCGCACACATCCAGAGGATAATCACACCTTCCCAAAGCATCATTATATGCAACTCCTTCAGGGCACCAGGTGTTGTTAAAGCTGCAATTGATATTCCTTCCAAAAACATTTGGAATTATCTCGCCAGAATTATAGCACTGAGGACTTACACCGTTTGGAGTATAAACACAACTGTCAGAAGCACTGCAGGATGCGCTTGGAGGGTTTGCCCCGACTGTATCGTCGCAAGCAGAGTCATACTGTACTTCGTCTACAAAAACGTCTCCGCACTGCATATTTATAGGAAATCCTGCTCCTGAAGGGTCAAGGCACACTGCATAAGTATAGTTTGTGTTAATCTGGTCGCAGGGCCTGTGGATATGGGAATTTTCAACATCAGACATTGCAAAAAGACAGTCTCCCAGTGAAGAAGCAGTGCATTGCTGCCTCGGGGTTCTACCAGGAGCAATAACAGGATATGCTACAGGTGTAACAATTCTTATCTCAACAGGATAAACAGCAGGGTTTGCAGTGTTTTGTGCAATATGCGCGTTTGTGCCTGCAGTAAGCCTTGCCATAACATATCCTGGCCCAAGGCTTGTTGAGTCACAGCAAAGCTTTTTATCATATGTAGAAAAGTCTGTCTCTGACATATTAGCAATATGTCCATTATCATCTCCTGAAATCAAAAGAAGACCATTTCCGCCAAGAGAACAAGTGCTTACAGAACCCTGAAACCAGCAGGTTGCAAGGCTAAAGCTGCTGAAAGCTATGAAAAAAAATGTTAGCAAAAAAATCTGCTTTTTCATTTTGATTGTTTTCCAGTTAGTTTCTTAGTAGTTTATAAGCGCTGCGTTTGTGCACATGTTAAGCCTGCAGGTTGTAGTTCCTACTGACTTAAGCTTGTAATCATAAGGGTCAGCAGTGTTTTCTATTGTGCAGGTGTTTCCTCCGCTTGATATAGAGACAAGATTTTCTGCTGCACCCCCTGAAACCGCAGTCACTCCCTGCACTGTAACAACTCCATTGTTGTTGTAAGTGTACGCAGATACTTGTCTGTTTCCTGTGCCAATTGCAATTGATCCAGTTGCAAGATTAATGCCCGATCCATCATATTGTACAAGTGAAAAAGCACATCCTCCAAGGCACACAAAATCGTCTAGGTTTACAGTGGCAGTATTTGTGGCTCCATATGTAAAACACTTTGCATAGCCTCCAGTTTCAGTTGTTTTTCCTGGGTCTGCAGGCATTCCTCCACCTGTAAATCCAGCAGTCCTTGGGCCTGTTCTTATGAGATCCTTTGCATAAACATCATTGTTTACCTGGGCAGTTCCTGCAACCACCAGCTTTGCTGATGCTGTCGAAGCAGTCCCAATTCCTACATTGCCATTGTCATTAATAAGAAAAGGTGTTGTATCTGCATCCCCATCTGAATCAGTAACCCTTAACGAAGGGGTTCCTGCAACTCCATTTACATCAAGAACCGCATCAGGACCATTATCCATTATTCCAACCCTTCCACCTGTGCTTGCAAAAAAGATATTTCCATCACCACCTGGATTGCTGCTAACCATTACATCTCCCACAACTTCCAATGGTGCATCAGGGTCAGCATCCCTTATTCCCACTCTAAGATTGTCGCTTACTACAACAGGATCTGTTGAAAATCCGCTTTTAAAAAACTCTGCAAGGTTGGCAGTTGATGCAGAGTTTGAATCATAAACACGCAGCAATGCGTCAGGATCATTGTCGCCAATTCCCACATATCCGACGCTGTAATAAATGTCTCCTGCATCAATACCAGACTGCCATACTCCGCCTCCTCCTCCGCTCACTGTATCAAGGCAATTGCCGTATCCATCGCACACTTTGTTTCCAGAAATAATGTTTCCGTTTGCAGTTATTCCTCCTAATGCAGAAATATTTCCTGTTGATCGAATATTTCCGTTTACATCAAGCTTTTGAGAAGGATTTGTCTGGCCTATTCCAAAGTTGCCGTTTTGTGCAATCCTTGCTTTTTCGGTTCCCTGGGTAAAAAAAGAAATGTAATTGGATCCTCCATTGCTCTCTATTTGAAATCCTCCTGTGTTAGTGCCCTCGCCGGAAATGCGCACATTGCTGTTAGGATTGGTTGTGTAAAGCCTCAATATCTGGTAATCGTTTGAGTGAATAGTTGCAGAATACCCTGAACCTCCTCCATTGACTGCAAAGTTGTCAGTAACAGTCAGGTCATCATTTACAGTCAGGCTGTCATCCACAACAACGCTTTCTCCAGGATCGCTGTTAAGAATTGAAGTGTGCACATCTATAATATTTCCAAAAACAACAGACGTAGGAAAAGTATAAATCCCTGGCCCTGCAAATGTTCCTTTTCCTGCATCGCTTCCGATCTGGTTTGCGTTGTGCCCAGGGTTAGGGACTGCAAAAGCGCTTGCACTAAAAAGCAGAATTATTGCAAAAATGAAAATTTTTTTCATGTTCATCACCTTTTTTCAAATTTTTTATGACAATAATTTTACGCAGTCATCCCTCATCTCAGGATCAGTAATTCTGTAACAATATTCAACATCATTCTGGTTTACGGCTTGATTTCTGTACTGTGTGTTTTGAATGTTTTGCTGGACAGCTTCTGGCTGCGAAAAAAGCTTTAAGCAGTCAACCCTGGCTGTCTCTGAATCTATCTCATTGCATAGTTCAGGATTGTTATGCTCCACTGCCTGATTTATTATTTGAGTTATAGAGTCAGTATTTTCAGCAGGCTGCAAAAGCTTTAAGCAGTCATCCTTCAAGGTTTCATCAGAGATTTTTTTGCATAAGTTAGGATTGTTGAGTGAAACTGCATTGTCAAATTGCTGTTTGTCGCTTTCTGCACTGTTCTGCACACTCTGCTGAGAGCTGAAAAGCTTTTTTTCTGTGGATGCAAGAATAACCATGAACACGATAAAAAGGACTATGAAAAGCCCAAAGTATGCTCCATGAACCCTTTTTTTTGTATTAGCCACCCTATTCCTCACCCTTTTTAAAACACAATAATATCTGCAACGCCATTATTTAAATATTTCTATTTAGTGAGGAAGAAACAGAAAAAGGATAAGACAAGAAAATAGCAGAAGAAACTTATTTTTCAGAATAGGAATATCTGCGCAATATGCAGCCTAAGCCAGCCAGAGGCGGGTAATAATCGGGCTTTGCCCGGCAATTGCCGCACATTTGTGCGGTGCATAGGCTGCTGGAGCAGCCAAAAGCCATTCTGACAAAAGATATGTCAAAGAATAAAAATCTCATAAAAAAAACAAACGCAAAAAAAGAAAAAAATTAATTCTTCTTAATTCTTCTTTTCCTGGTGCCGTAAAGGAAAAGCCCAGCAATTATTGCCAGTACTATTATCAGCGTAGCCCATGTTCCCACGCCTCCGCCAGTCACTGCACCGGTTATTTTGTTGAAGAAATTGTCCTGCTGCTTTACATCATCAAGCGTGGGTATTTCACAGCTCTGCTCTTGTGCAGGCCTGTTCTCATCTGTTCCGCACTTGTTTGTGTCAAAGCAGATTCTTTTCTGCTTTCCGTTTACGCAATCAACCCAGTCTGAGCATTCCCATTCAGGTGTGCACGCTATTGGATCAGTTGTAATAAGACCTGTATCTTCTGAGCCTGTAATTATTGGGCTTCCGCTACTGGAAGAACTTGAACCACTGCTAGAGCTTGTACTGCTGGAGCTGCTCCCTCCACCACTGCTTCCTGAGCTTGAAGAGCTTGAGCTTCCAGAACTGCTTGAGCTAGAACTGCTGCTTGAGCTTCCTGTTGGAAAATCACCAGTGGCCACAAGATTTAACTCAGTGCTTGCAGCATTTGTAAATGAGTTATATATGTAAGCAAGCTCATCTCCAACATAAAAATAGATTGGCTGGTCTTTTCTTTCAGGCAATGGAGGCACTTCACTGTCTCTTGGGTCCAAAACATAAAAAATGTCTGGCTTGTTTCCATAATTACCATCCTGTGTAACTGTTGTTGAGACAGGACAAAGATTGTTTACAGGGTTGTCACAGTTTGCATATGTTTTGTGCATTTTGGCAGTGATTATCACTCCATCTGCTGCAGGATGCCCATTGGTTGTTACTGTTCCATAGAATTGTTGCGGAACTCCTGGCGTAGCTATCACAAAACCGCTAAACATTATGATAAGTGCTAAAACAAAAATTGTGGCTTTGAATGCTTTTTTCATTTTCTTCCCCCTTTATGTTTTTTGTGAATAAGAAACATAATATCATTTATAAAGCTTGTTTTTGGTCACTACTTGATTAAAGTAAAAAAAAAAGAAATTAGGGGTTGTCCCCTATTTTCATGGGTTAAGGTAAGGTGCACAGGTTCCAGACTTGGTGTATATTGCACCTGCTGGCTCTGTGTAGAACAGCCAGTATCCTGCACCTGCATCCATCCAGTCACCCTCATCCAACAAGTTTCCAGGGTAAAGCTCTACAAGCTGGTCTGGGTTGTAAGGCTCCCACCATGTTGCAAGGTATGGTGTATTTGTATCCCAGGTTGCAGTCCTCAAAGTAGCCAACGTGCAGTAGGCAGGTGTTGTGCTGCCAACTGGGCTGTTTGGACTTACAGGACCATAATAGCCTGTTTTTCCCATGGTATCAAAGTAGCCAATCAGGTTCCATCCATGCACTATTGGCACTGATGGAGGAGTTATTGAAGGCTCAATCCAATCACCCAGGATGCTCAGGTTTGCTTCATCGGTCGTTAAAATCCAATAACCCCAGCCAGGATGCATTGTTGTAATGTCGTCGTTGTTTGGATTTCCATCTGGCGTATAAACGTGCCAGTCGTAGCCATCAAATTGCCAAACAGTTACAACCTTGTCAGCAATAGATGCAAACACTGCATCCATTGATTCATCTGCAAGCTTCAATGGAACACTAATAAGATTCCACTTCTTGTTCAGCTTTATCTCAAATGGCTTGTCTCCAACTTTGAAGTATTCAATATCAGGCTCTCCTACGTTTCTTACATTGTCAATGCAATAGTACTCAAGCTTGTGCCAGGATTCTTCACCAAATGTAATTGTGGTTTTGAGGTCTTCTACACAGCAGTAGCCATCCTTCATTTCACCCTCTTCATCACAATACTCTTCTATGGCATCTGAACCATCCAGTCCTATTTTGAAGCACACGTCAACTGCACCGCTTGGGTGAGGCAGCTGGTCTGCACAGTCAAGATCCACAGGCGTCCACATTGTTATGTCCCAGCACTTGTCCTCGCTTTCAGAGCAGATATCTTCCCCGTCAGGATTAAGCTCTGGATAAAAGTTTGAACCAAGCACTTTGTTGTCATAGCTCATTGGAGCCCTTGGAAGCCCAACAGTCTTGTTGGTGAAAGGCTCTGTGTTATCCACAAAGACACAGTTGTTTTTGACGTCTTCTATTTTGTCTACTCCGTCAACGCTATAGTACTCTATTAAGTGGCAACTCTCTTCTTCCATGTTAAATGGTGTTCCTGTGTACATTGTGAATTCGCCATCTCCTTCTGCTTCCTGGCAGATTGTCTGGTTCTGGCAGTACATGTCATCAACAAGAGATATTCTGTAGTATGTTGCATCAACACCTGAATCGTGTGGGCCTTCTGCGTCAGTTGCATTCAGCCAAATTGGTGTTTGAAGGTTGACATATTCTGCTTCACCATCTGTATAGAATGGCTCTCCAAACGTTTTCCATGTGTATGGTGGTGTTTTGTCAACAGTGAACCATTCAACATCTCTGACTTCATTTCCAAGACCGTCCTGGCAGTATATTGTCAGCAAGTGGTCACTTTCTTCTGGGAAGTTTATAATCCAGCTTCCATCTTCTTTGAAAACATCGCTTTCAAAGACTAGATAGTCATTCTCATAGACATTATACCACCATTCACAGCTTACCCTATCCACAGGGTGTGGTTGTTGGTCTTCGACAGTTACATGTATCTCTGTAACGCCGTCGATCTGGCAGTGATCTCCTTCTTCTGTTGGAGGGCACTCACCTATTTGTGGTCCAACAACTTCTTTTGTGATTACTGGTGATTTTGTGTCTACGATATCTGTTTCTGTCATCACTTCTCCCATGTTGCCCAAACCATCTACGCAGTAGTATTCAATCTCGTGGCATGAGTCCTGATTGAAGTATATTGTTCCGTTAACTCTATAATGGTCGTCTGACCATTCAAGGCTTTCAGGCATTGTCCAGTTTGTCCAGTTGTTCCAGTCAGCACAATCATCACTGAACCTGTATCTGTAATACATTTCAACATGGTCAACTGGGTGTGGCAGGCTGTCTGCACAACTAAATGTTATTGGTGTTTGTGTGCTGATATAATCCCAGCAAACACCTTCATTCTGTTCACAGACATCCCCTATGCCATTGCTGTTACTATCTTCCTGTCCTGGGTTATAGTCATCTGGGCAGTTGTCAACAGGATCACAGATTCCGTCCTGGTCAAGGTCAAGGCAGGCTTCCTCACCAAATGCTACTGGCGCAAAGCTTGCACTCCACTCTCCCCATCCTGTATATACTGAAACACCTTTGTTTGCGACGATTTGATGGATAATATGCCCATTTTGCACATTAATCGCATCTCCTCTATCAAGGTTATGACTGCTCATCAATACCCCTGTATCTGCATTATACACATTTACATCTGTGTCATCTGCGTATCCGAATACCCAGACAAATCCATCATCTCCTGTCCATGCAGGTACCATAAATTCAAGGCCTATTCCTGATCCATCTCTGTCTCCGGCATATGAGCCCTCGTGATAGCCAGTGGTTTTGCTTACGAATGGCTGCACACTTGCAGTTATATCCTTGTCGCTTTCTATTGTAACATAGGTGTCGCTGTTTGCGGTCCAGCCAAGTGTTTCTCCTTTATCAAGTGTATCTGTTGCAATTACTGCATTTGTGTCAGTGTTCCTGAATGTTACTGTGGTATCGTCGTAGTAAGCATATGCGTTTATGTCATGGTATCCTCCACCCATTACCATGGTGTAGAAGAACTGTCCGCTGAACAAACCATCTGGTCCAGGGATAAAGTATCCTTGGTCGTCTAGAGTTAGTACGGTTACAGGGTAGTCGCTGGTAACATGGACTTGTTGTCCTCCATTGTCGACGGCTGTCCATCGCTCTCCATTATTTAAGGTTCCGGAGCTAAGCACTGCGTCCGTATCAACGTTTCGTACCTCGTAATCATTGTTGTCATCGTAGCTAAATACTATAAATCTTTCCTGACACACTTGATTAGATGTATGCGTAAATACATCTGTAGAAGCTCCCAGGCCTTCCTCATCCAAAGCGTAGAATCCTGAGCACCCCTGAGATAATGGTGAACCTACAAGCACTGAATATTTCTCGGTTCCCACAGACTTGTAAATGCCTTCTGCAACATTCACAGTTACCATGTCTTCTCTGTCAAGCGTGCCGTTCCACACCAATGAGTCTGCTGAGTTGTACAACTCTATGTATGTTCCATCCTCATATCCGAAGAAGATGACATCTTGCAGTGTGAAGAAGAATGACTCCACAGTATCAACGTCTGTTATTTCTGGGCCAACTTCTGGTCCTGCTTCACAAATCCTTACATGTGGTTCTCCAATTATTTTATCCATGTCTGGAGCTTGGTTGTCCACAAAAACACATTGCCATTTGAACTCTTCTTCGTTTCCAAGAAGGTCAACACTCTTGTACTCAATAATATGGCATGAGTCCTCTTCCTTGTAAAATGGAGTATTGTTGTACTCATTCCATGATGTGTTCAAGTCCACAAATTGTGAGTAATATTCAGGGTCACAATAAGTGGTTGGTACGCAATCAACTTCAGCATCTGCGCACATCTCAACATCTGCAATTATTTGTTCAATATCTATATCTGGCAGGTGTCCGCAAATCATGTCTCCTGCCTCATCATCAGTAACAAGCATATTTCTCCAGTATATCTTGTCAACACCTACTTTTTCGTCAGTGGCGTTCAAGTAAACAGGAGTTTGGCTTGTTATCCACCTTGCCCATCCGCAGCCAATATTTATGTTTGCTTCTGGAACTATAGTGTCAATAAGTGCATCCAAGTATTCACAATATTTTGGATAAGGCCCTAACCATTGCGGCTCTCCATACCATTTCTCTGATTCTGGAGGATTGCTGTCCACAAGGAAAATCTCACTGTCTTCAACATAGTTTCCAAGACCATCCTGACAGTAGACATATAATTCATGGGTTGAATCTTCTGTAAATATTACTTCTGCATAGTTAGAGAAGTCTTCTGATTCAACAATGCAAAAATCTAATTCTTCATTGTAATTGTAACCTTCTTTGATGCATGTATTCTCATCAGTAAACCATCTTACCTGGTATCTGCAACTCATTTGGTCAACAGCGCAGATTTCTCCACCGTCAACTACTGTAATGTTGACACCATTTTCTCCATGGTCTCTCACATAGCAGGTATCTTCTCCATTTGCTGGAGGACATTGTCCGAGATGATCATCACCAATCATTGTTTTCAATATTGTTGGTGCAGTGTCATCAACTTTGTAGTATTGGTAGTACAAAAGTGTCCTTTTTTCCACTGCATCCTCGCAATAGTATTCAAGGTCGTGCATGGATTCTTCTTTGAAGTTTAGCACATAATTAGATTCAGAAACATCCACACAGCAGTATCCGTCATCTGTAAGGTCTATGTCGCAATATTGCTCTGTTATGTATCCCCATTCAGGCTCATCGTAGGAAACTTTATAACAAAGTGTTTCACCGCCTGATGGATGAGGCTCCAGGTCATTGCACGCAAACTCTATTGTTGTATCTGTTTTTACCCAGTGGAATGGTATTCCAAAGCCATTAACTTTTATCAAATCAATGTATGCTTCGCTTTCAACAATCCACCCATCAACCTCTATTTCAAGACCAACAACTTTGGTGTTAGAATCAACTGATGCATCCACTGTTCCTGCTTTCCAGTCAGTAAGGGTTCCGAAGATAAAATCTTCGCCTCCCAATGGTCCTGGTGCTCCGGAGTTAAGCCATGCTCCTGCAGAATCATCAACCACTCCCTTATCATCAAATGTATTAATCCATGTATTGTATTGGTAGTTCATATCACCAATCAATTGGTCTGAAGGTGTGATGACTTTATCATACTCAAATACAAGAGCATCGTCAGCCATTCCGTCGCCATCAGTGTCTATAAGCACATCAGCGTGTGGCGTGTATCCCTGTATAACATATGCCTGCCACATTATGCTTTCAAGCTCGCCAAGTGTCATATCAAGAGGAACCTCTATCCTTCCCTCATTTGTTCCTTCTACAATCAATGGTGCATATAAGTGATAGGAGTTGTCTCCTTCGTAAACCACATCATCACTCATTTCTGCTACTCCCTCTCCTGATGTGCCTAATTCAACGTCAACATCAACTTTAGGGATTCCAACTTCTTTTTCAAGAACGGGGGGAGTTTTGTCAACAAATACGCACTGATGCTGTACAGACTCATTATTACCTAATGCGTCTTTAGAGTAGAACTCAATTACATGACAGCTCTCTTCACCTGAAGGGATTGGTGCTGTGTATAATTGCCAGTCTTCATCTTCGTGAAAACTTGTTTTGAACTCATCACAATTTGCCAAGCTTTCACAATAGAAATCATCTTCAGAATAATAGTGGTATTGATAAAATGTTTCTACACCATCAATATGACAGATTGGTCCTCCATCTTCTGCTGTTAGCTGTATCTGGCTTACACTATCAATCCATTCAGCGCCAGTCTCTTCATCAGTCTTGTACGGGCCAATATATTCTTTTTCTGTTGTTGGAGGTGTTGTATCAACCTTGTCTGTTTCTGTAAGTATTGCAAGGTTTCCTGCTTTATCGTAGCACCTTAAT
>JBFYMA010000013.1:0-11761 GCA_041305085.1 Nanobdellota archaeon
ATTGCGCACTAAAGTCCTGAAAGGGATGCCAAAAGCTCTGCTTTTCAGCATGCGGGGTGCAGAGCAATCAAAGATTGCTGGCATCACTCTGTGATATTCAACCCTGCACAATTTTCAATAAAAATTTTTTCAACAAAAGAATTAGTAACTAACTTACTGGATAGCTAGGCATCAACTTTAAAAATAATCTCTTCTCTCCTTTTATGAATGAAAAAGGATTATATAATTCTTGCACTGCTTTGCCTTTTCAATCTTGGGCTGGCAATACTCTCTTTTGGAGGCTTTGTGGTGGAGGATGCAGCAATACACGCAGAAATAAGCTCGCTGATACTTCACAATGGTCATTTTATAACAACATATCAGCCTGTGTCAGACACATTATTAACTTATCCTCCTCTTTTTCACTATCTTGCAGCGTTCCTTGGTTTGCTAATGCCAATAATAACTTCTGTAAGATTGCTGGGTGCGATAAGCTTTGCAATCCTTCCCCTAAGCGCATATTTTGCCTCAAAGACACTCACAAAAAAGCCAATTGTTCCTGCAATTGCAGCAGCAGCCATGGCTAACCTCTCATTTATACTTGTGTTTTCAGCTTTTCCCCAGCTTCTTGCATTAAATTTTTACTTTTGGTTTTTGCACTTTTTTTTCAGGAGCAAAAAGATTGTTGCAGGGGTGTTTGCAGGCCTGGCAATAATAACTCATCCGTTCACAGGGTTTTTCACAGGATTTACACTGCTGGCCTTACTGGTTTTTTACAAAAAACAAGCCCTCAAAACAGTGCTTGCCGGGCTGGTTGTTTCCATGCTCTGGGCAAAGCAGTATTTTTTGATAATAGTAAATATGGTTTCCAATTCATGGAACAATGCCAGATGGGTTGAGGTGCAGGGGTTTCATTTTGAGCAGTTTTCTAGCCTGCTGA
Source organism: Nanobdellota archaeon (assembly GCA_041305085.1). GTDB lineage: Archaea > Nanobdellota > Nanobdellia > Woesearchaeales > UBA9642 > SURF-58. The sequence continues at coordinate 920 of JBFYMA010000013.1, forward strand.
ATGTGCTGTTTTACAGGCTGAACATAGTGATTTTTGGGCTTGCAATAGCAGGATTCGTGCTGTTTATGAACTCCCAAAAGCACAACTGGAAAAAAAAGGTGGTGTTTGGGGCAATTTTTGGACTTCCTCTGCTGTTCACAATCTATCACCTTGGGCCTGCTCAGTACAAGTTTCTTGATATGCTGTCTGTTCCGCTGATACTTTTTTCAGGAATGCTCTTTGGCTGGTTCAAATTCCCAAAAAAATCTTTGTCGAGGGTCTTTGTCATTGGGGCTATTGTGCTGGTATTGCTGGCCTCTTTTTTCCTGCCAGTAAAGAATGTCTATGACTTTACATACAGCAGAGAAAAATCGTTTTCCTCATTTGACTATAAATACTATGGAGCTGCTGTTTGGCTGAGGCAGAACAGGCAGGATTTTTCACGGGTTGTGCTGCTGGACAATTCATCCATAGAAAAGCCGCCAAAAAACTTTTCCAGCGAACTTGTATTTTCCCAGATAGCCCAAAAATGTCCTATGGACGGAACAATTTCAGACCTTGAAAAATATTCTGAAAGCTACAAAAAACAGCTGGAAGACAGAAAACTTATTATTATGGGAGATTTTACAAAGCTGGAAAAGTATGATATAAAATATGTTGTTGGTGACTGCCAGCAAAACGTAATATATAAAAGCAAAGGGGTAAATATCTGCGAAATAAAATGAATTTTCCAAAAAAAAGCTTTGCAGAATGGGCAATAATTGTTTTTTTGGCACTGTTTTTTATACTGAACTTTTTAGGGCTGTTTGGATTTTATAACTATGGCTGGGATGAAAGTGTTTACATCCACATGAGCAATTACATAAAATCAGGTGGAGGCGCAGGGCTTATGGAAAGCCTAAGGCCCACACTTTTTCCCTTGGTGCTGGTGCCTTTTTCAGAGAGCATTTTTGCATCAAGGCTGTTTGTGCTCATGCTCTCTCTGGCAACCCTTTGGATTTTTTTCCTGATAGGAAAGAAAGGGCTGAAGTCAAGGCACAGCTGGGCTTTTCCTGTTGCGCTGGCAGTTTTTCCTTATTTTTTGATCACTGGCAGCGCAGTAATGACTGAAATTCCTGCATTGTTTTTTCATTTCCTTAGTGTGTTTTTTCTGCTCAAAAAAAAGCACTATTTTTCAGGGCTTTTTGGAGTGCTGGCATTTTTGACCAGATTTTCTTTCGGGATATACCTGCCAATACTTTTTATGGTCATACTTTTCAGGGAAAGGCAGAAAATTCTGCGCTTTATACTTGGGATGGCCTCAGGAATTCCTATGCTTCTGATAAACGTTTATCTGTTTTTGGGTGAGGCAAAAAATATTTTTTTAGCAGCAATATTTCCAATAATAAATCAGCTGAAGGACAACACTTCTTCCCCCTACCTTTGGGTTTACGACAAAGGGTTTTGGTTTTATCCAGGCTATCTGTTTTCTTGGAGCGTTTTCACAATTTTTGCAGTTGTGGGGATTATTTTTTTGCTTAGAAACCTCATAAAAAGGCAGGAAAAGCCTTATTCTGAGAATTCATGGCTTGTCTATCTTTTGATAATACCCATAACATATATTTTAGCAAGCCCCCACAAAGAAGCAAGATATCTTATGCTGGTCATTCCATGGGTTGTTTATTTCATGGTCTACGGGATTGTATGGCTTATGAGGGATCTGGAAGCGGGATGGCTGGCAAAAAAGCAGCCGCTGAAAAAAACGGTTCCAATAATCTTTTTTGTGCTGGTTTTTTTGAGCATTTTGCCCTCATTTGTTGGAGTTTATACAAACCAGCAGCCTCCAGAAAAAGAGTTTTATACAGACTATCTCTATGCACTGAAGGGTGCTGGCCAGGAAAAGACAGTGCTCACTGCAACGCCAATGATAATGACAAGCGCAAAAATAATTCCAGCATATGACAACAACAACATTTTTTTCCAAAAGCTAGAAACAGCAAACTATGATTATGTCTATTACAGTTCTGCGCCTTTTCCGTGCCTGGAAACAGACCAGCCCTGCTTGTCTTTGAGAAAGGATACAAAACAATTTCTTGACCAGAACTACGCGCTTTACAAAGAAGGCTTTTACCAGGGCACAGACTACTTTATTTATAAATCCAAGGGGTGAGTTTTCCGAAAAGTTTATATACTAATTTTCTCAATTCTTTCCCTGATGAAGAAAACAGTGGATGTAGTTGTAGTATTTATATTTATTATATCCATAGTGTCAATATTTTTTCTAAGAGAAGGTGTAAGTGTTTTTGGCCCAACAGGAAACGTTGTGGAACAGCCTGCAGAAGAGCAGATTTTTTCTGCAGAGAGCACGCTTTTTCCAAACACCCAGTATGATTTAAGATACTGCATCCCAAACAGCGACGGAACACTGACTGTCGGGTTGGCAGAAAAAAACAGCAAGTATGATATTGTGGAAAGGTACACTGTTGCTGACGAGTATGACAGGATTTCTAATGTTGATGTGGTCTATTCCTGCGAAGATGGAAAAGTCATAAAGCGCCTTGTTCAGAAGAGCTAAATACATAGTTTATTAAGGATATAAATTAAGAAAAATTCACTTCATTTCTGTATAGCCACACTTTCCGCAGGTCCATCTGTCCTTATGGTCTGCCATGAAAAAGTGCCCCTTTGGGCATGTCTTGTTTTTTCTCTTCAAAGTTTCGCCCTCTGCCTTGTAAATCTTGTGGATTTTGTAGCCAGGCTTCTTGACCTTTTTTTTCTTGCCCTTTTTTACAACTTTCTGTTTCTTAGCCATTTTTTACTCACTTTTTCTTTGCCTTTTTCCTGTCCTTTTTGGCCTTTCTCTTTGCTTCTATTGCCTCTTTTTTCTTGTCCTTTGGCAGAGCCCTCCAGACAACGTGCTTTTCCTCTATCTGGGCTGCTTTTTCGTTTTCATAAACTGCTCCTTCGACAAGCGCTTCTTTTTTTCCAAACCTTCCATGCACTTTTTTTATAGCCACAAGGCTCTCCTTTGTGCTGTACTTTGCAGCAATGAATTTTATAATGTCCCTCCTTGAAGGGGTTGAGCTGTCAAAGTTTATGGTTGCCAAAACCTCTTTTCTTGAGAGCAAAGGGTTTGCTTTTTCTTTTACATCAATTATTTTCATAATTATCTGACCTTGATTGCATATTCTCCTGGCTTTTCCACATCCATTTCGTTGGCTATAAATGATTTTTTTGTGTTTAAGAAGTAAATTCTTCCCTGCCAGTTGGTGCTGAAAGTGTTGTTTTTGCACACAGGGCAAACATGCTCTTCTGTGAAGAACTTGCACTTTTTGCACGCTTTCTTTTTAGCCATTCAGTAAAGGAAATATGAGGGGTTTTTAAAGCTTTCGGGGAGTTTCTCAGGGCATGGCAAGCTTCCATAGCAATTCGAAATACTTTTTGTAGCCTTCAGCCACTTTGGAGTAAGATTAGGAGAGCATCCGATTGTTTTCATAAGAAAACTTAGGAAGATTACTTCCGTAACATGCAAAGTGCTCGACGTAATTACTGAAATCATGGATTTCCTAAGTTCCCGCAAAGAAAACAAGCTGCGAGGAACGAGCAGTAAAACCTCTTCAAAAAGCGAGCGAAAGCGAGTATTTAGGACAACGCCCCAAAAACCACAACCTTTAAATAGCTCCTTTTGATTATTAGAAGAGGAAAGAGGTGCATCAATATCCTAAGGATTCAAGACTACATGTCAAAGCCGGTAATTACTGTTGAAAAGAAAGATTCTATTTTTAAGGTTTGTAAAATTATGGCAAAGCACAACATTGGAAGCCTTGTTGTTGTGAGGGACCACAAGCCTGTGGGTATTATTACTGAAAGGGATGTTGTCAACAAAGTTATTGGAAAAGGCAAAGACCCTTCAAAAGTTTTGGTAGAAGAGGCAATGACAGAGAAAGTCACTACCATAGACATCCATACAAAGTTTTTGCAGGCAGCTCATCTTATGAAGCTCAATAATTTCAGAAGGCTTGTGATTATGGATGCAGACCAGATAGCAGGCATCATAACTGCCAGAGACCTTATCAGAATGATGTCATTATAGTGAATTAAAGAAAAATTTTTTACTTGGCAGATTTGGCTTTTTCTTCCTCTTCAACCCATTCTTCCTTGCCAAGCCCTTTTTGCCTCATAGTCAGGCCAAGCTTTGGATTCATAACATCCTTGTAGCTTATTGCAATAATCCTTGACCTGCATTTATCTCCGACTTTCAGGGTTCTCTTTGTGTCTTTGCCCAGCAGCACTTTGTCCTTGCTGAAGCTTACAAAGTCATTCATTGACTGGCTTATGTGAATCATGCCGTCCAATGGGCCTATTGTTATGAATGCGCCAAAATCTGCAATATCCTTAATTTTTCCCCATACCACTTCCTGCATCTCAGGCTTAAAAGTGATGAGTGTGAACTCTGTATCGTAAAAAGTTGCTCCATCACCAGGGATAAGAACTCCTTCTCCCACTTTCTCAATGCTCATGACGTCTATAACCATGCCGAAGTCTTTGGAGATGTATCCTCCGAACTTTTCCTTGACTTCCTGGATTATTCCTTTGTTTACATCTTCCCCCATATTTTTTGGGGAAACCCTTACAAAATCCTTGACTTTGGTCTTGTAGAACATTTGATTTTCACCCTGTTGCTAGATAGCTCTTGTTTTTGAGGGTTATTATCCCCACTTTTTTGGCTTTTAGCCTCTTTTTGAGCTCTTTGTCCTGTGTAGCCACAAAATCGCCTTCTTTGACAGCCATAACAATGATGTCATCCACAGGTTTTTTAAAGGAACTGGGCACTACTTTTAAATGTTTTTGTTTTATGAGCTGCAAGGCCACTTTTGCAGCAGTTTTGTCTTTAGTATTGCCTGTTTCTGAGATCTTTTCCAGCTCGCCCAGTATGGGCTCGAGAATGATGATTTCTGGCTGATTTTCCGCAATCCTTTCAAGCTCTTCAAAGATGTCCACTTTGAACTGTACTGGTATGAGCAGAAAATTTGTATCAAGGAATATTTTTGCCATTTTCAAGCCCTGCCTTCCAGATAAGCCTTTCTTTTTGGCTCTGGAAATTTTTCAATAGAGTATCTCAGCATGGTTCTGGGCATTGTTTTGTAGTGCTTTTTCAGGAATTCTTCCTCTGTTTTTAAGTCTTTTTTCCCAATCTCCCTGAGCATCCATCCGACAGCCTTGTGAATAAGGTCGTGCTTGTGCTGTAAAAGGAGTTCAGATATTTTTAATGAATCACTGAATTCATTGTTTTTTATAAAAGCAAAGGTTGCCAGCACTGATATCCTATTCTCCCAGAGGCTTTTGGATTTTGCAAGCCTGTAAAGTATTGTTCTGTCTTTTTTTAGCAAATAATTGCCCGCAATGTTCGGCGCAGAAAGGTCAATCAGATCCCAGTTGTTTATGTATTTTGTGTGCTTCATGTAAAAGTCAAATATTTCTTTTTTTTCTTTTTCTCCTGATTTTGGAAACTTGTAGGTGAGAATGAGCAGTGCGGTCAGCCTGTGCTCGTGTATTTTGCTTGTCAATAGTTTTCCAATTTCATCCAATGCTAATTCTTTGTGCTTTTTTGCAACGGTCCTCTGGTTAGGAACATTTACGCCGATAAAAACATCCCCTTCTCCATACTCTCCTTTTCCTGTCTTGAAAAACCTTGATATGAGCTTGGCTTTTTCAGGGTCTGCAACTTTTTCCAGGTCTTTGATTGCTTGCTGTGAAGTCATTTTTGGATTGGTAAACCCTTGTTTTTATTAATATTGCTTTTCTGCCACTGCATAAAATGTTGGCCTTTGGCCAAGGCCTGTCCGCCAAAGGAGGGTTTAATAATGCAGTGGTAAATTCATTCTGAGAATTATTCAACATATTTATTCAGCAATTCAACACCTATTCAACGTCTCTCAATGCTATGAGCGCCATCTCCCTGATGTTTTCAGGAAGCTCTTCTGTTGTTGTGTTCATGAGCTCTTCTTTTGAAAACCATTTTGATGGTGCGCCGTCATCGCTTATTTCTTTGAATAATCCTCCGATGACTTTTCCAAAATAGTTAAGGTTCATGTGCTTGTGGTTGTCTCTGACGTGGTCCAGTTTTAGGATTACTGGCTGTATCATGTTGCTGCTTCCCAGACTTTGGTAAGGATTGACAAGCTCAATATCCAGTCCTGATTCCTCTTTGGCCTCTCTTATAACAGATTGGCAGGGCAACTCGTTTTTTTCTATGTGCCCTCCGACTGGAACCCATATCTTGCACTTGTTGTTGAAATTGAGAAGAACCCTGCTGTCCTGCACTATAAAAACTGTTGATACGAATTCGCGCTCTATCTCCATAGAAAAAGATAATTGGAGGTTTTATAAAAATTTTTCCCTAACACCCAAATCCAAAAAACTTATAAATAAACTCTTCCAATGTATTTAAAAAGAGGTGCAGCAGTGAGAATTGTTCTAAACAAAAAGCCGCAAAAGCCAACCATAATCCAGGGTTTTCCAGGGTTTGGCCTTGTGGGCACCATTGCGACAGAATTCCTGATAGAGCACCTCAATGCTGAGCTGATTGGCGAGTTTTTCTATGACGAACTTCCTGTAACCGCAGTTGTCCACAAAGGAAAGCTTGTGAAGCCCATGGCCATTTACTATGACAGCCAGCACAACATAGTAATACTCCACACAATCTTGAATGTAAAAGGGTTTGAATGGCAGATAGCTGACAGGGTTGTGGACATGGCAAAGATGCTGAAAGCAAAAGAGATAATATGCCTTGAAGGAGTTGCAAGCCCTATGGCTGACAAGAATATAAAGGTTTTCAGCTACGGCATAAGGAATTATAAAGAAGTGGGTGCAGACCAGATAAACGAAAGCATAATAGTTGGAGTAAGCGCAGCCATGTTATTAAAATATGAGGAAGTAACCTGTTTTTTTGCAGAGACAAAGACAGGTCTTCCTGACAGCAAGGCTGCTGCCAAGATTATCCAGGTAATGGACAAATATCTCGGGTTAAAGGTTGACTATGAGCCATTGATAAAGCAGGCAGAAGAGTTTGAAACCAAATTGAAGACATTGATGCAGCAGTCAAACAAAGTCCAGGAAGAAAAAGAGAAAAAAGATATGAGTTATTTGGGTTGATTTCAGTTTTCTATTAAATTCAAAAATCCAAACTTTTATATACTACCTGCTTAAGTATTTACTGAGTTTTTTTAAAAAAAGGTGGGCACATCATGGATGTAGAAGACTGGGACGAAGAATACATAAGTTCTGAATTTGATGGTGAGGAATTAGAAGACGACCTCGCCTAATTTTTTTCACTTTTTTTTGGCTTTTTTGGCTTTGCTGCCATTCTGCGTTATTGGATTTGTGTCAACTTTGCCGTCAATTATTTTCATCAATGTCTTGCACTTAGGGTATCTATTGCAGCCAAGGAACTGGCCGTAAAAGCTTTTTCTCAGCACCATTGTTCCTTCTTTGCATATAGGGCACTCCATCCCTATTTCAGGAAAGTTTTCTTCAGAAACAGGCTCTGGTGAGTCACCATTGCTGTTTTTGCCTGGGCATTCAGGATTTATGCATACCTCCTGAGGAGGGCTTCTTGCTTTTTTTGCAGCCACAACAGGCAGGCCGCAATGCTCACAGGTTTTTCCTGTAGGCTTTATTGTTCCAGTATTGGGAAGATTAAAAGTTGTTTTGCAGTCAGGATAATTGTTGCACGCAATAAACCTGCCGTACTTTCCTTTTCTTATTGCAAGGTCTCCTTTTTTGCAGTTTGGGCATTTGCCGACTGTTGTGGCAATCTTTATGGCTTCAAGGTTGGCTTCTGAAAGGTTTTCTCCAATAACTTTTTTTTGGCTCTTGAATTTTTCTATAACCTTATTGAGGACTTCCTCTGCTTCTTTAAGGGTTTTTTCTCCGGTTGTTTTGTTTTTCCTGATGCTTTCCATCTCGTCCTCAAATTGCCTTGTGAGTTCTTCATCGAGGATTTCAGGGCAGTACTTGTCGAGGGTTTCCTCTGTTTTAAGGCCCAGTTCAGTAACTTCTATGTTTGAGTCCCCTGTAACATACCCTCTGTTGAAAAGTGTGTCAATTATGGCAGCCCGGGTTGCTTTGGTGCCAAGGTTTCTTTTTTCAAGCTCAGCAATTATTGATGACTGGGTGTATCTTTTTGGGGGCTTTGTCTGTTTTTCCAGCAGTGAAATTTTTTCAACATCAACTGAGTCTCCTTTGGTGACCTTTGGAAGCTCTGTTTCGTCAAGCTTTACGTATGGCTGGTAGAATTCGTGCCATCCTTTTTTTATTGTGACTGTTCCTTTTGTCAAGAAGTTTTCCTCGTTCACGCCAATTGTCAAGGTATTTGTTTCCCTGAGCGCAGGCTCTCCAAATACAGAAAAAAACCTTTTCACAACAAGGTCATAAATTTTTTGCTCATACTCATCAAGGCTTTTTGGAGACAGTCCTGTTGGATAGATTGCAGGGTGCGCATCATCTGTTTTTTTACCTTCATTAGGCATAAGAGAAGTCTGCAAAACTTTTTTCGCAAGCTCTGCATAATTTTTTTGCTTTTGGATCTGGGAAAGAATACCTTTAAAGCCCAGGACTTGTGGAAGCTTCTGGGAGCTGGTCCTTGGATAGCTTATCAAGCCTTCTGAGTAAAGGTTTTGGGCAATCTCAAGGGTTTGCTTTGGCCTTATCCTAAAAACCCTGTAGGCCTCTATCTGCATGCTTGTAAGGTCAAACGGAACTGGAGGGCTTTGGTTGAACTGCTTTTTTTCTGCGCTTTCTATTATTCCCTGTTTTGCATTCTTTGTTTTTTCAAATATTTTTTGCGCAGAAGCTTTTTCCCAGAATTTTTCCTGTGCATGGAGCGCTTTTATTGCTGCCTGTTTTATATTTCCGTCCAGCTCTATTTCCCAGTAGGGCTTTGGAACAAATGCGCGTATTTCTTTTTCCCTTTCACCAAGTATTTTTAGGGCAGGGCCCTGAACTCTTCCTGAGCTCAAAACCTTAAATCCTCCGCTTGCCTTGTTTATAGAGTCTGTAAGCGCTCTGGTCAAGTTTATTCCGTAATAAAAATCCAGCACATGCCTTGTCTCGCCTGCGTTTGCCTGCCCCCAGTCTAGGTTCGAGGCCTTATTTTCATAAGCCTTTAAAAGGTCTGGCTTTGTAAGCGTGGAGAACTTCATTCTGCTGGCATCCTTTGCCTTGCAGATTTTTCTCACAATATTCAGCCCTATGACTTCTCCCTCAATGTCATAATCTGTTGCAACTGTAAACTCTTTTGCCTGCTTTGACACTTTTTTCAGCACATCAAGGTATTTTTTTGAGAATTTGGCTGTCTTGTCAGCCTCAAAAGTAGGAATCCACTCAACGTCAAAAACTGGAAACCTTGACCAAGGAGTTTTTTCTTTTTCTCCGACAGTGTAGAGGTGGCCCACTGCTGCAGCCACTATTATGTCCTTGTTTTTATGGGTAATTTTATAGTAAGAAACCTTATTTACTGATTCTTTCAGTGGTTTTCCGTCTGCAAGTGCATCGGCAATCTTTTTTGCAGAACTCGGCTTTTCCGTAATTATCAATTCAGCCATAACTGTTGAAGTTTGGCAGGGGTTTATAAATATTTGGGAGAATCAGTGAAAAATACTGTTCAAAGGCAGTGGCCCCACTGCAATACCAGGTCTACGCCAAAGTTTTTTGCGTCTGTAGGTATGTCGCACGCCCCAAAGCAGCTTCCACCCCAGATAATAATGTTTTTTTTGGTTTTTTTCTCGAGAAAATCCTGAACTTCCTTTGCTCTTGGCTTTAATCCGTCTGCAAGCTGGACAAGAATTGTTTTTGCTTTTTTTTTGTTTATCTCTTCAACAGCTTTTTCAAGTTCTAGGTTATACATTTTCAAGAATTACTATTCTTTTTCTGTTTCAGTTTCTTCAGGTTGTGTAGGCGCGGCTTTTTTTGCTTGTTTGGAAGGTTTTTTCCCCTCTTCTGCATCTTCTTTTTCTTCAGCAGTTTCTTCTTTTTCTTTCTGCTGCTGGGCCTTTTTTATTTTCTGCTCAATTGTCTTTTCCTTTTCATCTTCTCCTTCTTCTTCAGAGTTTTTTTTGATTGATGCCTCTGCGATTGCTGTCTCCTTTTTCGCATGGGGCTCAAGCTTTGCAACTCTTATCTCTGCCTGCCTTATTGGAAAAATCTTTGTAAGTGATTGCTTTAGCGATTTCTGGAGCTTGTAGTCAAGTACCTCTTTCACGAGGTTTTCAAAAGTTGTCTTTTTTATGTTTTCAAGGATTATCTGCCTTGCGTTTTTTAAAAGGCTGCTCCTGACTGCCCTGCTGGCTGCTCCGTTTGTAAGAATCAGAGGCTTTATCCTGATAAATGCTCCTTCCGAGTCCTTCACAACAAATGAGTCGTCAATTCTTTTTCTTCCCCTTCTGATAAGCCTTTTTATGTAGGAGTTTGCAAGATTAAACTTTGTTAAGCTGGTCCTTCCCTTGTTTTCCCTGACTTCATTGACCAAAAAGCTCAGCTCTACCTGCTGCTTTTTTATATCGCCAACAAGGTTGAACATGTTTACTGTTGCTGTTTTTCCTTTCAGCATTGATGCCTCTTCCAAAAAACTTTCTCCTATCGCCCTCTCTCCAAGAAAGCCTGGAGCAAGAATAAGAAACATCTTTTTTCTTTTCTTTTTCACTTTTTCTTCAGCTGGCATTCTCCGAAGGAATTGGGAGGGGTTTATAAAGATTACTATGCGTAAGGCTCTGTAGAAAATCTCCATGGGCGTAAGCCTATGTTGTAGGCGATGAGCCTACAAAAGAGTTCAGCTGTTTGTGTTTTGATGTGCTTTGAAGCAATAGTTGCACCGAACAATCGTTT
>JBFYMA010000014.1:0-28186 GCA_041305085.1 Nanobdellota archaeon
ACCCCAACCTTCAGGTCAAAATTTTCAATTCCAAAAATGCACCTGAGAAGATTGCGAGCCTGTAATATCACAGAGTGATGCCAGCAATCTTTGATTGCTCTGCACCTCAACCTTTAGGTCGGGGATAGGGCAAACCTATCAGTAATCAGGAGCATTTTTGTTATTTAATACTTTTTCAGGATGGCTTTCGCTGGCTTCTGCCAGAACTCTTTCATACTGTATACTAATGTCTTATTTGGCTTTGCCCAACTTCCACCTGCCTCTGGCAGGCTTAGGCTGCGCAACGCGCAGTTTAATCCATCTTGACAAGAATAATGCAAAACAAACACTTATCCTTGCTCTTATTAATAATGTAAAACGCTTATGCGTAACACGAGAATTACTTATTCTATAGCTTCTTCCAGCTCTTCAAGGCTGTAGAGCTCTTCTTCAAAGTCACCCTGGCTGTCAGCAGCAGGCTCTTGCTTTTGCACTTTTTCCTTTATTGATTGCTGCACTGCCTGCTCTTTTTTCTCAGCAGAAGGTTCCTGCATTTTTTCTTCTTCATTGCTGGCTTTTATCTTTGCCATCTCCTTTTCAGGGTCAGGATTAAGAAGTATGCTGGATGTAATAAAGTCCTTGCTTCCAAAAGTCTGGTTTATTGAGACTCTTCCTGAAACCTTCACAATGTTGCCCAAAAGCTCATTTTTTTTGTCTTCAAAGCCAGAAGGATTTTCCCTGAAAGAGGTCATTTCCTGATCTGAAATGCCCAAAAGCGTAAGCGCCTGATCCCTAAAAAATACTGTCCTTATGTTTCCTGTGCCGTCATCCATGTATGCATTTAATAAATAAGAATATTTTGGGTCTATTTTTCCATGCTCCTGGCAAGTGAACCCTTCAGGGCTCTGCTTGGTCCTTTTACCGCAGTTTGGGCAAACTTCAAAAAATCTTGGGTCATAAACCTGCACTATGGTTGCCAGCACTTCTGCAGTTTGATTGTTCTCTTCCAGCTCCTGAATGCTTTTTCTTTCAAACTCCTGCTGCTGCCTTGGGAAAACACTGACATTAACGCTTTCCCCTTCTGGATTTATTTTTATTTTGCTGTAGTCATTCAGGTGTATTTCCATCCTTCCCTGGTTTTCTCTTACATAGCCTGACTGTATCTTTATTATGTCTCCAGAATTTATTTTTTTCAGGTTTTCTGCCTGGTCGTTCCAAAGCACAACCCTTAATGTTCCTGTCTCATCTGCTATCAAAAAATTGGCAACTTTGCCTTTTCGTCCATCCTTGTCAAACTCTCTTAGCTCATACACCTGGAGCACTTTTCCAAGTATGTCAATATTTTTCATGCCTGAGTTAAGATTTTTTACCTTAAGATTAGAAGTGTCTATAAGCTTCACTCCCAGCTCATTGGCAACTATATGTGCTGCCCCTTCCTCGCTTATAAGCCCTGAAAGCTGTGAAAGCTTTTCCTTAATTTTCTGGTTGACTTGCTCTGAAGAAAGGTGGGATTTTTCCACAAGCTTATGCTTGATTTCTTCCAAAGGAATCTTGAACATCTTGATTTTTAAGAAAGCCAATTCTTTTATAAATTTTACTGTTGGATGTCCGGTGTTTTTTTCGGCAGTTTATTGCGCTTTTAAAAGGCTGCTTGGGTTTCCAGAGCCGTCAAAAGTGTGTATTGCTACAAAATAATCCTGAGAGCTCACAACAGGCAAAAAATACACTATTTTTGGCATCAAAGGAGGCTCGGTTATTCTGAAAGCCTTACTCTCTTCCAATTCTTCTGAAAAAGTTTCTGCTCCTTTTTGGAGGGCTACTCTGCACGTGTTTTCCTGGCAGCTTGGTTCTGAATATGAGGATGCATCCACAATGTCTGTTATCTCTTTTTTGTCCAGATTAATTACCTGCTCATCTGAAACATAGGAATAAGGCTGCTGTGTGAAATAAACATCCGCCTTTTCTATTGGCTCTGTTTTTTCAGTAAAACTTATTTTCAGGAAGGTTTGGCTGCCTGCTTCAACAAGCGAAGTTTCCAGACCAGATATTTCCGGCGGCACATCATCTTTTAGGTTTAGTGCAAATCTTATTATGAGCTCTTTTTCAGCAGGCACTTTTTCTGTGTTTCCTGAATAATAATCCTCTAAAGTTGAATCTGTGAAATATTTTTCCCCTGTATGAAGGCAGAATACATAGTTTGATTTTTTTGGGGCACAAACAGGAATGTTGGAATTGCCTGTCTTTACGAGTTTATAAGAGTCTGTATTTTGGTCCAGCACAAGATAAATCTCATTTGCTCCTGAAGTGTCTGCTGTGCTGGACTCAAAATTGTTGTTATTATATTCAAATCCTATTTCTGAAAAATCAATGCTTTTTTTTGTACTTACAACTATTGGGGGCATCGAACCATATTCTTTCAGTGATAATTTTGAAAGCTCGCCATTCCTGAAGCTCACAACATATCCATTGTCAGATATTTTTTCAAAGAACAAGCCATATTTTTGGTTGAACTCTTGTTCACTTATTATTCTCGGGGAGTCATAGGTAGTGATAAGGTTGCAGGCACAGCTGTTTTCAACAGCATCCATGCAGTCATAAAAATTTTCCAGAAAATCATAAAAAACTATCTCATTCATTTTGTTGCTGCATTCTCCAAAATAGTATCCAGGATGGTCTTGGGCAAATTGTATTTTTTTCTGTTCTATGCATGTCTGAGTATTCTGTTTGCATTCATCTATGGTCTGTTGGGCAAAAATTTCCAGTTCATCATATATTTTGGTGTTGTGATTATTTTGAATTGAAAATCCTGGATTTGTCTTATATGTTCCATATGTTTCTATTTTGGTGTCTGCATAGGAATAAGACCCCTTTTCAAGATCTCCATCAAGGTTTGCGCAGTTTTTCTCATATCTTTGAAGGATTTTTTCAGGATACCCTGCTCCAAGGCCCTCATCTGTACACTTGTCTTTTCTGTAGGCAGTATACCTGCAATAGGTTTCTGTTCCATAGCACTGCTTGTTAAAGACTTCTGCACAGGAATCAGCCATTGCTTCCTGCAGCGAAAAACCCTGGTCAAGCTTTTGCTTTGCGCTTTCTGCTGTTGCCAGCCCCCTGTTGTAGGCAAAGAGCGTTAATTGAATGAGCTCTTCTCCCTGCACTCCTTCTGACTGGAGTGCAAGATAGTTTTTCTTGAAGATTTTCAGCCCTTCACTTATCCTTGTGGTCTCATCAGGGCAGTACAGTTGGCCGTTTGCACAGCCATCAACCTGGAGAACTCCTCTAGCGTTTGGCGAAGTGCAGGAGCTTTCCTGCTGCGCCAGGGAAACTATGAGCAAGGGATCTATGCCTAAATCCAGCATTCCAAGGTTTGCCATCTCTGAAACTATTGTATCTTTGTAGTTTGCGCAGAGCTTTAATGAGTCATACTGCTCAAGGTCTGAGTTTTCAAAGTTATAATCCTTGCAGTATGTGTATCCTTCATCCTTTACAACAAACCCGCTTATCTGGTTCTGGCTTGAGAGATCTTTCTGCGAAAAAAGAAATGCCAGCACCAACGCTATGAAAACAAGCATCAAGGTTGACAAAGTTATTATTTTTGAAGGGCTTTTCATTTTTTAATGTTGTTTATTTTGCAATTATTTTTGTTATTTTATCACTTATTAGTTTATTGTTAAATTGCTATCTTATTTTTTTATGTGTTTTTTTTACTGCTATTCAACAGAGCACACAGCCTGCCCTGTCTTCTGCTCTTTCTGCTTTGCAGCGTTCCATCTTTCAGTCTTGTACTCAAACTGCCACCAGTTTCCTTTGGTTCTTTCACTGTTGCCTTTTCTTACCCAGCCATCATCACACATAAGCCAGCCAATTTTTTCCTGCTCTGTTTTTTGTGCATCAGTAAAATAGTAGTTATCGTAGCTCTTTCCTATTCCCTGCTCTCCTGTTCCCAGCAATTCGCCTGTGTCTTTTTTGAGAAGCTGGATGCTTATGGCTCCTCCTGTTACAAAAGGCTCACTGCATGATGGCTCTTCAACTTCTTTTTCGCAATCAAGATCCTGGCAGGTCTCGTAAAGCGCTTTTTGCTCTTCCAGTGTCTTGTAGGCCTGTACTATGCGCAGAATATATCCCTGGCGTTCAAGGCTTGCCGAGGTTTTTTCCAGCAAAGCCTCTGCTTCTGGATTCAGAATGCACTTGTCTGCAATGCAGTCTATTTCAGGGCTTATTTCTTCAAGGTATGGTTTGCATGAGAATTCCTTCTCTTTTACCTTAAGCCTTTCCTGGTCTTTGTAGTCAAGGCTTACCGGAAGGCTCAAAAAATCTTTTGTTGAAGCCTTGATTGTTATTTTTCCATCAGCAGAAAATACCTTGTATTGATAGATTGGGAAAACCGCTGCATGAGGATTTGTTGAAAGGTATGAAAACAGTTCTTTTCCGAATTCATTTTTTAATGCATCATCATAGTCTGGAAAGCAGGTTGTTGACTGATTGTTCCACAATGTGAACAGGTACTCTCCGCATTTTTTCTCTTCCCCTCCTCCTTTTTCACCCAAGCTTAATATTGCCCTGTCCAAAGCACTTTTTGCTGACCCATCAAGGTACAAAAGAGCTTTTTCTGCTTCGTGGCTTGTCAGATAAACCGCAGAGGCATATGTTCCTATTGGAGACTCATCTGTGCCTTCAATGCTTGCAGTGAAATTTATTAGGAAAAATATGAGTGCGCCTATTGCTGCCAAACTCACAATAGGTATAAAATAGCTTTCTGCCTTTTTTCCAAGATTCTTTTTGCTCATTTTATGATTTTTGTGTTTTTGCATTTCTTTTTCTTGTTCTCTGCTGTTGTTTTATTATTAATCTCCACTGTTTTTTACCTGCATTCTTTATAGTTTGGAATAAACACCTGCAGGCCTGCAAACAACTGCTGTTTTGTTGGTGTTGGTATAGCCTGAAAAACCTCCGGCCCTGATTTTTTTGTATTTATCTGAAGGGATTGCGCATGCAAATCAAAAGGTTTTTTATCAATCTCTGCATATTCAAATATTGTGTCCCAGCCAGGGCTTCCGGGATTATAGGAGCGGATGCTTTTGTAAGGACGTACAATGGAGAATTTCCAGTCATAATCATCCTGAGTGTATGGCTGCAAAAAAAATCCTGATGAAAGCTTTTCGTGAAGGATTATTTTCAGGCTTTCATCATCTACCTCTACGGATGATTTGTAAAAGTATGGGCTTGCAATATATTCTGCAACAGTCATCTGTTTGTTTTCTATTTGTATTTTGGAGCTTAAAACCTGGTTCAGGCTAGTGGAGAGCTCTGCATATTCAAGCGAGCATTCAGCTTTTGCAGTTCTGGAAAAAGGATTCTCATATATTGAAAAAAAGATAATTATGAGTATGAATATTGCAATTAGCAGCAGCATTATGACTATGTCAAAAGACTCTTCTATGCCTTTTTTGTTCATCTTAATCATTTTTTCTTATAATCTGTATTTCTAAAAGCCCCTCAAATTCTTTTCCCTGCTCAACAAGCAATACAGGAGACTTTTTTGTATAAATATTTCCGCTTCCAGGCCCTTTTATGCCTGCTTTTGCAGGAGGCTCCAACAGATCGTAGAGCTCTTTGTTTATGTACACTGTTTTTTCTATCACAGCTGGAGGGCCAACAAAATTCTGGTCATTTATTTCATGATAATAAGCAGTTATTTTTGCGCAAAATTTTCCCTTATCAGGAAAATCTATGTTTTTTTCTATTTCATAAATGCCTTCTGTTTTGGGCTCTGAAAATTTTTTAAGATCAACTATTCCGGGATAGACTCTTCCTGTTTCAGTATCCTGATAAAACAGTTCTGGAGAATTTTGGATTCTCTGGCTAAAGCTGTATATCTCTATTTTTTCTGTATTTATGCCTGTAACCACAACAGTTTTTATCAGAAAAACAACCAGCCCTATAACAAACAGTGCATATATTGCCTTATATATAAATGTAAGGGATTCTTTTAGCGCTTCTGCTTTTTTGTTAAAAAATGCTTTGTTTTTGGGTTGTTTTTTTCTGCGCATGTTTTTGTTTTTATGAATAGTATTGGATTATTGCCTGCGCAATTTTTTCAGGGAACTGGTCAAAGCCGTTTTCCAGGTCTTGGTTTTTTGGAAGCAGCAAAAGCACTGCAGGCTCTTTTGTGAGCTTTCCTTCCAGATAACCTGGAAGCACTTCCTTGTTTTCAATTTTTAAATCCGGAATCTGCAAAAGCTTTAATCCAAGAATACATGCAAGCTGCTGGTTTTTTTCAAGCCTGTGCCTTATAAAAACTATCTGGAGGTATTCTTCCTGCCCCTGTCCAATAAATATGCTCATTTTTGCAGTGCTTTCAGAGTCAGCAAAGTCAAAGTTGTGCTTTATCCTGAGATACTGCTGTACTGCTTGTTCCAACTGTTTGGGCGCTCCTTCTGAGGCTGCCTGCACAAATAAATATTTGTTCAGAAAGTTTGTATCTGTTGTTGTTGCAATGTTGCAGCCTTTCTGTTCCTGCTCTTCAAAAATTATCTGGTTATCTTTTTTTTGTATTGGAAAGCTTTTTGAAAATGTGTGGCTTTCAGGCTCCTGCTGGCTGAAAAAAGTGTTGGTTGCAAAATGAAACCTTGTTGGAACAGTGCTTGGAGGGTCAAAGACATTTACAACCCCTTTGTTTGTTATCTCATACTCAAAATTGTAATTCTGGTTTCTCAGATTGTAGAAAAGCTCAACATCCCCATTCACTCCAAGCACAGAGTTTGCAGCCAGTGCTATGTCTTTTGAGTAAAAGTTTTTCCAGAATTGTGTATTGTCTGCATTTGCAGATACATAGAAAAACAGTATCAAGCCTATTCCAACTGCTGCCAGAAGAATTCCCAGAGTCATAAGCCCTGCCTCTACAGCCTCCTGCCCTCTTTTTCCCACCATGGCTAAAAAATTGTAGAAGAATATTTAAATAGTTTGTTGCCACACTCATCTGTTATCTATTGGAAGCTACGCCGCCGTATTCAGAAACCAGCGTAAGATAAACTTTTTTCTCAGCCTCATAATCCTTAAAGCTGTCCTGAGATCTGACTTCTTTATAAATGCAGTAGTCCTGGTCATCCCTGTAATTTCCAAGTATGAGAATTGCGTCTTTACTCATATAAGTGTCTCCGCACCACAATTTTTTATCGCCTTCTGTTGAAAAAGGAACAGCACTTTTTGGCTGTTCACCAGAATATTCAGGTGATTGAGTATTCTCTGTACCTGTCGGCTGCAGGGTTATTGTTGTATATGTGTTCAGCTTTCCTGCTATGCTGTTTGTCTGCTGCATTTCCAGCTCTATCTTATATCCTGGAAGCACGCAGCTGCCCTCATATTCTTCAACATATGGTGTTGAGCCTATATCTGTCAAAGACTCCCCAAGCAGTGGAAATGAGAGCTTGTAATAGCAAACTCCTGGAAATTCGCAGCTTATTCCTTTACACCTTGATGCAGAAATATAGGGGTTGTTGTAGTTTTCATCCTCTCCAATGCTTATTGCAAAGCCAGACTGGCCGCATACTGCTCCTGATTCATAGCTGCAGAAGTCCTGCTGCTGTGGGTTTTCTATTGATTCTTCAGGCATAACCCCTGCTATTACCTGGGCTTTTTTGTTTACCTGGAATCCTTCTGCAGGAAGGTTTTTTTGGTCAGGCCTTGTTCCCAGCCCATAAAGAGTAAGCCATATTGGCTCTTTGAAAGAGTTTTGGTCTTTTATGATCCGTTTGACTCCAAGAACAATTGGCTGGGCAAACCCTTTTCCTTCTGCAAGCATCACTGCCTGTGTTGCAGCCTTGTCAAAGTTCAGATTGTCTTCATACTGTGTATAAATATTGGGGATAAACTCCAAAAAAGCAGGCTTTGGAGGAAAATTTTTGCACACAACAGCTTTGTCGCTGTTTTTTTGGTGTATCTCGAACTGGGATTTTGGAATCTCATAATTATTGTTATTTACTTTTATTTTATCCATGTCTATTGGCTCAAATTCTCCGTGAAAAAGGCATACGCAGGAATATTTTCCGCATTTATCAGGATTTATGAGCTCTACTTCCTGGTCTCCAAGGCTGTGGAAGCCATAGATAAAATAATTTTTTGGAAGCGTAAGAGTCATTCTGGTGTAGTCAGACACTATCATGTCTTCATTCTTCATTACAAGAGGCTCCATGTATGAGTAAAAAAGGCTGAAAGACTGTGTTGCAATTTTTTCATGGTTTTTGGAAACATAGTTGGAAGTGCATGAAAGAGCAAGCGAAGCTATGAGCACCACCACAAATACTGCTATCAAAACCTTTACCAAAGTCATAGATATTTCCATAGCCATCTCTGTAAGTGTTTGTTTTTAAAAAATTTGTTATTGTTTCACACTTCTGGCAGACAGCACTTTGGCTTGTCAGAATAATGATCTTCACACTTCCCTCTAAGGACCTGGTTTAGTGGAGTCATGCCGTCAGGGCAGGGCTGCTCATTGGCCATACATACTCCTGGCTCTGAATTTCCCGGCCTCAGCTGGTTTCCAGGCGCTTCACAAAAAAACAAGTCATCAGTCCCTGCTTTTGCAGGAGTAAAAACTCCTGTAATCCATCCAATAAGCACCAAGCCAACAACTATCAAAATTATTGTACCTATAACCTGCTCCGTTGAAAGTGTTGCTTTTTTTGAGATTTTTTGTTTCATTTTTAATTTTTGCAGGTTTTTATTTTTATTGGCTTCCACATTCGTCATATCCTCCGTTCCCATCTGTATCCAGCCTTACACATCCTGCCTGTCCTCCAAATCCGCATGCATCATGGTTACAAAGGCCTATTTCGTTTGAATCGCACTTTGCTTCATCGTAATACTCATTTGCCAGGTCACAATAATCACTGCATTGGTATCCTGTTGGATAATTTTTTGTGCTGTCAAAATCACATTCTGTTTTTGTTTTTTGTGTTAGCCCAAAAACAGGGTTCAGGCAAACATATCCTGTTCCTGGCTCTATTTGCTCAGAGCCGCAAATGCAGGTTTCTGTAATTGTTGCAGATGTTGGGCAGTCAGGGGTTACCCTAGACTTACAATAGCTTTCCTTAAAAATGCAGCCTTGTGAATCAAATCCACACACATCCTGGTTGCACATTTCCTGCTCTATTTGGTCGCAGACACCATCATCTGCGTTTTTGTTACAATAATTTTGGCAATAATTTTCGACAAGGCTTGAGCAATCAATCTTTTTAAGGCCTCCTGTGCTTGTAGGGCTTTCAACGCAGATAGTACTGCTTCCGGAATCTATCTTTGTTCCATATCCGCATACACAATCAGGATAGTTTGAAGGTATTTTTGTGTATGTTGGGCAGGCAATTCCGCAATATCCCATATTAAGGTTTGCATTATTTGTGTATTGAAAGCCACAGCTTTTTCCTGCTGGCGCAACATTGCAAACATCATTTTTGCAAGCAGTTCCATCCTCTGCGCTTGTGCATTGCTTTATTGAAGAGCCAGGCTCACAATATTCTTCACAAGAAGCTACTTGTGTGCAGTGCAGCTGCCCCCAGATAATGCTTTCTTCTTGAGACTCTTGAGATTGCGGTGTTTCTTGAGAATCCTGAGTTTGCTGAACATTCTGTGTTTCATCTCCCTCGATACACAGATTATTTTCAATAATGCAGCTTTTTCCTTCTGCTGCGCTGCTGCAGGGATCCTTCTGGCATATTTGGTTTTCAAAGGAATCACAGACAGCACTCTCAGAATTAAATGTGCAGTAGTCTGCGCAGGAAATTTCTGAGCAAAGTCTTGAAGAGTATGTAGAGGAAGTCTGGGAGTAAGTGCATATTTTGTTCTCATCAGCAGTTATTGTCTCTGCTCCGCAAAGGCAGGCATCTGATATGTATAATAGATGGCTTGTTATTTCCAGGTTTTGGGGGCAGAGGAGCACGTCCTGCTTTTCAGGCATTAACACCCCATTTTTATCAATGCAGGAATATCCGCTGTATACTCCTATTATATGCTCTCCGCATGCGCAATAATCCGCCGGATCTATTAAGTCATCTATTATGAGCTGATTCAAAGGGCATGGATCAAAGCTCCACGAGGATTTTCCAAGCTGGATAGATATTTTTACTGAAGAATTCCAGCAGCCAGCACTGCTTACCCCTAGCTCTCCTGCTCCGCAGTCTTGCTCATTGTTGAAAGCTATAACATCCAGATTCAATAAGCCTTCCTCAAGGTTTGCCAGTTCTGGATCAAGAAGCAGTGTAAAGTATTCGCAGCCTTTGTTGTCCTGCACTGTTCTGAGCTGCTTGTCATTGCTGTTGCTCACTATTTGTCCATCTTTTGTTATGTATGCAACGCACCCATTCTTGGGGTTTTTAATGCTTATCTTGAACAGTATTGATTCATCTGTTGAAAGGTTTATTTTTTGCTGGTTTTCTGCCATTTCCTGGCTGCCAGTAGTGCCTGCTTTTGTCTTTACAAAGTCAACAGTTATGACTGCCTGTTCTATCTGCTCAGACACAGATGTCACATCCTTGTAAAGGTATACTGAGACCTTTGCCACTCCATTAAATACTTGTTTTTCTGCCTTTACTTTGTATTTTCCATCATCAAGCACCAATTCTGTCCACTGGCTGTAAGATATTGTTATAGTTTTGGGGGTTGACTCAATTTCCAAAATCACATTTTTTTCATCTATTTTCTTTACTGTTGTTTTGTGCTGGGTTTCTCCGTAGCTGGTTGTCTGGCTCTCTCCTTCAGCAAGATAATTTGTGGATTTTTCATACGCCTTTGGGTCTGTCTGCTTGCAGCAGATGTATGAAGGGTTCTGGCTGCATTTCTGGTTGTATGATGATTCAAGCGGCTCTTTGCAGAATGACTTCTCAACACAGCTGAACTTGCAATCAGTTGCAAATGATTTTGAAGGCCACAGCACACCAGTCAGCAATAAAGAGATAAGAATTATTATTACTATTCCTCCAAGGATTAGGCTTATAACCACGCCTGTACTCATTTCTGTTTTTTTTGAAGAAAAAAAAGAAGCCATTTTGTTTTTTCAGGTTTGTTATCCTATCTTGCAGCATATCTGCCTGTTGTTTTGGTCATCCCCGCAAAGCTTGTCTCCTGCTATGGGTTTTTCACAGCTTGTTCCATAGCTGACGCATGTTCCTCCTTTGTTAAGGCAGCTTGTTCCTGTCTTGAACACTCCGAACTGATTCAGTACAAGATAAACAAGCAGTGCCAACACTATGAGCACGATTATAGCTATTATTACTGTATTAAGCGTCAGTTCTGCTCCGCTTTTGCCAAGCCTGACCATTTTCAGCCTCCCAAAGGCATACAGCAGTATTCATATCCTGCTTCTGCTTGCTCTTTTGAGCAAACCTTTGTTATATCATATCTTGCATAGTCTCCACAATCTTTTGTTTGGCTGCAGGTTCCACCCAATTGTTCACACTGGGTCCCTTGAGATATTCCTATACCGCTTTTCAGCACGAGAAAAGCCAAAAGCACAAGCACTATCAAGGATATTGCAGCTATTATTATTACGTTTACAGACAGTTCGACTGCTTTTTTGTCCATTTTTTCACCTCTGAAAGATAATGATAGCAAGATTTGGGCAAAAGTATTATTTAAAGGTTGCGATAAATTCAATCACCTGCACTTTGATGATGATTCTGCTTTGTATAAGGTAACAACAAGCTGTTCATTGGTCTTTGAAAGTATTGCTTTTGTGCAGGTTTCCTTATCTTTCTTAAACTCCAGTCCTGGGTTTATTTCCAGAGAGCATATGCTTGGGGGAGTTATCCTGTCTTTTGAAAACTCTCCAAAAATTGCAAAATGCCCGCAATCCCTTGTCTCTCCTAATGGCATCTGCTTATTTATGTTGCAGCAATAATCAATTCCTGACTCTAGCTTGTCCGCCAGTTCCTGGGCTTTGTCTGTTCCTGCTATGTCTGAAGGCGAAAGCACATCCATTATTTCTTTTGCAAGGCCTGTGCTTGGGACAAACCACATTATTATCAATATTAGCACAACAACCATTATGACTATGCCAATTCCTGTTCCCATAGCTGAAATCGCTTTTTTCCTCATCCTCCACCCCTCAAAAGAACAATTTTTGTGATCCCCAATGCTTCTGCAAACTTCGGGTTTGCCATCATTATTATTGCCAAAACCACTAAAAGCACTATTATTGCTATTATTATGGTCTGGATTTCTGAAAGCTGGGATTTTTTGAAAAACATCATTTTTTGCTTAAGCACATTCTTTATGTTTTGCATTAGCTTTGCTCATTATTAAATGTTGTGTCTGCAGGAGCATACTCGCATCCAAGGCTTTCCAGTTTTTCCTGATTATAAGGCATGAATGCTGTGAATGTAATCCATTGAGGCCTCTCTCCTGCAGTCCAGACCTCATAAATAAGGTAGCCTCCTGCAGCAACTGCTGTTGCTCCCAGAATAACCCATCCTGCAGGTGTCCAGCTAAGCGCTGCACCACTCATGGCTGCTGCTGAAAGGCTTGCAACAAATGCAGAAGAGCCGTACACAAATGAAGCTGTGCCAAGAACAGCAATTATTCCTCCTGTAACAGTAAGGCCTTCTCTTTTGTTGAGCAAAAAGTCTTTTATAGAGTCTTCACCTTTTGCATAAAAGAATATTACTGCAAAATCCTGATCTTTTATTTCTATTGAGTCCCCTAATTCCTTTTTCCTTTGCTCGTCAAGGTCTTTTGGAAGGCTGTCTATAAAGTCTGTCTGTTTTGTTGAAAATGGCGCAAGGTATGCAAGATATTGTGTATCTGTTCCCGGAACATGCTTGGTTCTCATATAAGTATACAGGTTGTTAAGCTGCTGCCTGTCTTCAAATTTTACAATGCTGCAGGTGTGGCAGTAGGTTCCTGAGGCGTTGAAAAGCTCTGCCCGTCCTTTGTGAAAATTAGCCCAGCATCCAGCCCATGAGTCTGCAATCTTTTTGTCTGCCTGTTCATCAGTGAATTTTTTTGGAATATTTATTATGTGGGTTGGGCAGTCAAGGTCAGGCGTTATCTCTGAACTTGAAACCTGGACCAGCTTTGAGTGTATTGCCACGCTGTTCCAGCAGTTCTGGTCTATTATCAGGCTGTCTGCACTTTTTTTCAGGCTTGCCAAAAAGCTTATGAAAATTATCAACACAACTAGTGCAATTGCGATTCCAATTATTATGTAGGATGACTTTGAGTTCATTTTTTTGTCTGCTATTTTTTTATTCTATTTTGAGCTTATTCTTTCTTTGATTCTTTTTTATTTTTTAGCTTATCCTATGTATTCCAAGCCATATTTTTCATCGATTGCCTGCAGTGCTGTTACAGGAACCACATATGCAAAATAGGTTTCTTCTTCCTTATCAGCACCCATTCTTAGCATTATGACTGCATAGGTTTTGTCTGTCTCAAAAGTTACTGCTCTTTGTATCTCTGGATGGGCATTTTTCAGCACTAGCTCTTCTATTGCAGGAGAATCAAACACAGGGATTCCGTCAACAAAAAAATTCCAGCATGCATCATTTGGAAGCTCTGAAAGTTCTGCATAGGTCTTTTCAGGATCCAGACTATAGCTGTACTTATGGTTCAGGTATTCAGCGAGCTTCTGGTTTTGCTGGTCAGTGTTTTGCAGATTATTCTTCATCAGGTTATCATAGGCTTTGCAAACCCTTGAATGGTTTATCAGATAGTTGAAATAAGCTTCCTTGGATTCTGGCCTTTGGGCGAATTGCATGTAGTCATAAAAGCCTGTAAAAATCTTTTTTTGGTAGAAATCCTCATAGTTGAACCTTATGTTGCTGCATATGAACCCTGCAAGGTTGTTGTCTCCAAGGTCATTGTTATACCATTTGTTGTCCATAAAAATATGCCTTTCTCCTTTTAGGAATTGGTACCAGCACCATGAAAGCTCTTCAGCAACCACATAATGCACTATTTCGCTATTAAGTGTTTTGAACTTATCATCCTTTAAAGTTGGGATGTTTATTTCATAGTTCTGGGACTGGATTTTTCCATTTCTGTAAACGCTCTGCTCCACATGGTCGTTGTAAAAGGTTATGTCATATGTCTGGCAGTCAGGCCCTGTGTGCAATTCTCCAGATACTATGCTAGGAAGCTCTTTTGCAAGGGATTGCTGGAATACGCTGTTTTTGCAGGTTTCTCTTTCAAAAGAGTTTGTTACGTCTTTTGAAAATTTTAGCAAAGGATTGAATAGTATTATTGCAACCACTGCCACAAGTATCAGCCCTATCAGTGTTCCGGCAGCCATTGCTTTTCTGGAATATATGCGCTTCATTTTATTTCCTGGCTAGTTTGGAATGCTCTGGATTATTTTCACCAAAAAAAAGCCCAAAATCAGCAGTATGACAATTATTGAAACTATTATTGCAATCAGATAGTTTGGCGAAATCTGAGAGTCATCAGCCATGACAGTAATTTAGAGGGTTGGTTTATTAAAAGTTTCGGTTCAAAAAATCTTAAACATCCAGGAAAGCTTTATAAACAAAAAAGCTGCTAAACAAGGCATGAAGGGAAAAAAGGCTGATATATCCATCCAGTTCAACTGGATTTTTGTGCTCATTGCAGGCATGGTTCTTTTGGCATTCTTTGTGGGCTTTGCACTGTGGCAGAGCCAAAGAGCAGAGGATGCAAGAAACCTGAAAAAAAGCCAGTTTTTAGAGGCAGGCCTTTTGAATGCTGAGCAGTCAGCCCTAAACTCTGAAGATGTTGTTAGGAGCCTGAAAATTGCTCAAACCACTCTGAGGGCTTCCTGCGATGAGGTCTCTGAGCTCAGGATCAAGGATTCAGATTTTTTCATCGATACAGCAAACTCTGTGGTTTTTTCCCGCGCAGAGCTTGAGGCCGGAGAACTATTTTTGTGGGTTTCAAACTGGGAGTCTCCTTTCAAGACTGCTCCTTTTGTATTTATGGATGACGGCTCGAAAATGTATGTTTTTGTGAAAAACCCTGCAAAAACCGGAGAATCTGAAAAGCTTTTCCAT
Source organism: Nanobdellota archaeon (assembly GCA_041305085.1). Classification (GTDB taxonomy): domain Archaea; phylum Nanobdellota; class Nanobdellia; order Woesearchaeales; family UBA9642; genus SURF-58. Next base: position 14,994 of record JBFYMA010000014.1, read on the forward strand.
GATTTTTTGTACAACTCCTCAAAATTGCCTGTTGACGATCCAGAAGGCTTTAAAGACAAAGGTTTTGGCAATTATATATTTATTTTTCTTGGAGAGCAGCAAAACAGTATTGAAAGCCTTATTATTGACAGTTCTGTAAAAAAGTTCAGCGCAGTAAACCTCCTTCCTTCTGATTACAGCTCTTTCGAAGGTCATGGAATTATAGAGTTTTACAGCCAGAACGGAGGAAGGCTCGAGCTTGCTGAAAAAAATCCTTTTTTGCTCAAAGAATCTGTGTTTGGGGCAATTTTTGCAGACAATGCCGGCTTTTATGAGTGCAGCATGGAAAAAGCTGTTGAAAGGCTTGGCTGGCTTTCAGCTATCCACAAAGCAAAGGCAGAAAAGCTTGAGCAGGAATATCAAAAAACTAACAGCCCATGCAGCAGCCTTTATTTTATTCCAAAAAATTATCTCAGCAGAATTGGAAGCACAGTCTTTTCAGAAGCTTCATTCAGCCAAACCTTTGACAGCATCGCCGACCTTGACAAATTCAACAAAGACCTCACAGAGGTGCACAAGTGCGCGCCAATATACTGAACTGAAACAATAACAAAAAAAAACCAACAGAAAAAATGAAAAAATTTCCAAAAAAAACAGGCAAAAAATCCCAGCTCCAGATGGGTGAATCCACAGCAGTAGTTATTGTTGTAATTGTGCTCATTTTCCTGGGCCTTGTGGTTTATTATGGCTTTTGGAGTTCCGGCAGACAGGGAGAGATATCTGCGCAAAAAGATGTCAAGGCTGTGGAGCTTGGATTGGCTGTCTCATATATGCCTGAGATGCACTGCACTTTTCTGGGCAGCTCCTCAACAAACTGCTTTGACAGTCTCAAGCTTGAAGTGCTGAGCGAAAAAAAGAATGACAGGGAGTGGCAGCTCTACTATTTTGGCAGGCTGGGCTATGCAAGGATTGAAGTGATTCAGGTGTATCCCTCCCATAAAAGCTTTTTGGTATACGAAAGAAAGCAGGATGACGAGCAGTCACAACTACCTGTATTTATCCCTGCGAACATTCATGATCCAATAACAGACACCTATGGTTTTGGGTACTTAAACGTTACAAAATACTCTTGACAAAAATGAAAAAAAGCCAGATAGAAATAATGGGTTTGATTGTGATAATAATACTTGTGGTCATAGGATTTTTTATATACATAGTGCTTTCGCTTAACTCAGACAATAATGAACCAAAGCAGGAGTTTGAAAACGACCAATTGGCCCAAAACTTTGTTACAAGCCTTGTAAAAACTGACACAGCATGCGAGTACAGCGTTGCAGAGCTTGTAAAGAACTGCAGGCTTGGAAAAAACATCTCCTGCAGCCAGCCAAATGCCTGCATTTATCTTAACAGCACAGTCCAGCAGATCCTTGAAAAAACACTGAACATCTGGGGGTATGCCTACCTGCTTGAAATACAAGCTAATGATCTTATCTATACAAACAAAGAGTGCTCTGAAAATTCCAACAAAGGCACACAGGGATTTGAGCTGATAAGCCTTTATCCCCAGGCAGCAGACGTCCTTGTAACGCTGGATATTTGCAGGAGATGAAATTGTTAGATTAAATCCAAATATGCATCAAGAAAAATTGCAAAAACTGCAGTATGTTAAGCAAGACCAGCTAGACAAGATTGTAGCGGAGTGTGGTGTCAGTGCAAACGACCTAAGAGATAGAAATCCTCGGTGCGGATCAATTTCCAGTTGCGCAATTTTCAACATCAGAGTTTATGAAAAGGATAAGATTCCTAAAGCAGTAAAAAGCATAGAACTTGCATACGCCTGTTTCATGACACAAAAAGAGAAGTCTGATGTCCTTAGAAAGATTATTGAGTAATCTTTTAATTTTTTAAAGTGCAATACACTATATTAAAAAATGATTAACACACTTCGCAAAAACTCAATACCCTTCAACAAACGCCTGTTCTGATGTGCCTCTGAATCTTATGTTGAAGTATCCTCTGGTCTGGTTTATGCAGACATAGTTGCCCTCAACTCGTATCTTTGATGAAAAGCCCATTGGCTCGGTCTGCTTTCCTATGATGAATACATTCTGCTCTGCTCCTTCCTCAAGACTCAGCCTTATTATGGGATTGTCAATCATTCCTGTTTCATGGCTCTGCTGTTTTATGTATTCTGAGTCAACAAAACAGACTTTTTTGTAGTCGCAAGGCGCTTTCAGCTTTTCATTAGCCACTTCACCATATCCATCATACTTGTCTGCAAAGCTCTCCAAAGATTTTTCAAAGCTGGTTTTTTCTGCGTCGCACTTCAGGCTTATAAGCTTTGAAGAATAGTTATAGCCCAAAAGAAATATCAGACCAACAACAACTATTATTATTATATAGACAAATATCTGGCCCGTTATCTGGCTTTTTTTCATTTTCAAATCAGTTAAAAGTTTTATCTCAATATCCTGAGCTCTGTCATTATCTTGTCCACTTCTTTTTTTGTAAGCAATTCCTGGTCCAAAAAGTTCAGCAGAATGTCGCTCACAGTATTTTTTGTTATTTTCTGCTTTGAGAGAAGCTCTGAAAGTATTACTTTGAATACATCCTGGTTTATCTGCTTTTTTTCTGTAACATTTGCAAATATGTCCAGCATCTTTTGTGTGCTGACCTTTGGAGAGCCCTGCATCACTCTGCTTACTTTTTGTTTTGGCTGTTTGGAAAGCTCGGCAAGCTTGTCAAACAGCTCTTTTTTTGTCATCGATTGCTTCTGGGTTTTTGAAGATGCTTTTTGAAGGGGTTTTTGCTGTGTTTTTTGTGTAGCTGAACTTTCCTTTTTTTGTGCTGGCTTTTGCTGCTTTGTTTTTTCCTGGGACGGCTTTTTTGCCTGCTTAGCCTTTCCTATACCCTCAAGCTTTTCAAAAACCTTTTTTTTCAGGTCCTGTTTTTTTACTTCCTGCTCAGTCTTGAGCTGTTCAATATCTATGTATTCATCTCCAGGGACATTTTTAGAAGAAGTTTTTTTGGCTTTAGCAGGCATCTTTTCATCCTGCTTTTTCTGCTCGAGCAGCTTCTTTTTTTTGTCATCTATTTCCACTTCCTCAAGCGGCTTTATTTCTTTTTCATTCTCCTGAGAATCATCGAACGATGAAAAAAGCCTTTTTATCTCGCTTTTTTTCCTGTCAGTTTTTCTTTTTTTGTAAACATTTGGCATCGCCCTTTCAGGCTGCTCTGATGACTGGAAAGATGAGGCATTCGGGTTTATCTCAAGAGTGTTCTGGACAAATATTTTTTCGCGCTCGCGTAGTTTTGTCTTTGTGAGGAAAATGTATGCTGCTCCTCCTGCAATAAGGATTATTCCAAGTATGAGCAGTATTAATGGGAAAACTGATTTTTTTTCAGGCCTGCTGTTTTTGTCAGTGGGGTCTGTTCCGTAATTGTATTCGTCCAGGTTGCTTGAGCCGTCCCTGTCAAAATCATCTTTTGGGTCTGCGCCTGTTCTTGAGCCAAAGTACTTGTACTCCCAGGTATCAGGAAGGCCGTCGCTGTCAGTATCAAGCTCAGGAGGTATCTTGCAGGCATAGCCGCTGCATATCAAATCCTCGTAGCAGTCTGCATCATACTCGCATGAGCTTCCCATGAGGCATTTTTCAGTGCATTCTCCTCCGCAGTCAACATCTGTTTCCAGTCCGTTTTTAACTCCGTCCTCGCAGGATGCTTCCTGGCAAATACCTTCTTCATTGCAGTATCCTGAAACGCAGTCAAAGTTTGAATTGCATGTTTTTCCTTCTTCACACGCATTAATGCAGACTCCTCCGCAGTCAACATCTGCCTCACCATCATCCTTTATGCTGTTAGAGCAGTTCTGGTTTGTTGTCTGTTGCTGGCCTGATGTTTTTACGCTTATCCTTATTTTTCCTGAAACAGCATTATTATTAAGGTCTGATGCCCTGTAGCACAGATAGCTGGTCTGTTCAACAAGGAAGTTTGCATCAAAGTTTTTTGTTGTGCCATATGTACAGGAAGTTTCGGGCGACTCATGCAGAGAATAATTAAAAGTGTTCCTGCAGCCTATTCCTGAATCAGTGCACGAAAGGTTGGCCATTGTGGCTCCTGGCTGCTCAAAAACAATGTTCACGTTTACAGCAGGAGGATCATTGTCGCACTCATCATCTCCTGCAGTTGAGGCTTCTATTGTTTTTGTCTCTGTTGCACCAATATTTCCTGCCCTGTCTGTTGCAAACGCCTTCAAAGTGTAGTCTTTTCCCTCAGAAAGGTCTGCATTTATTCTTACTGTGTCAGGATTGTCATTGGTTGATCTCCAGCCTGCTGCTTGGGTACTTCCATCAAACAGGGAATAGTTTATGAGAGCTATTCCTGACTCATTGTCTTCTGCAGCTATTGTTGCCTGGACACTTGATAAAGAGCAGGTTTTTTCCTGCAAAGATATTTTAGGCTTTAGCGGAGGCTTTGTATCAACAAATACTTTGAAGACTTTTTCTTCAGAGTCCTGTGCAGAACACCTTACAAGTATGTTGTTTTCTCCTTCTGCAAGGTTTGTAATTCTCAGTGTGTGGATGTTGGAATAATCAGAGGAAAAGTTTTTTAGCACCTGTCCTTGTATGTTTCCGATACAGGCGCTTCTTATGTTTGTCTTTACCTTAAAGTCTACATCCTTTGTCTTGACAAATCTCTCTGTTAGCTGCTGCATTCCTATTGTGGTATTTATCCTGACTGTTACTGAAAAGTTTTTTCTTGACTCATTGCCTGCAAGGTTTCTGCAGATTGCCTGATAGTTGAATGTAAAAGGCCCTGGATACCTCTGTGTTGAGCCGTCAGCGAGCACCCTTGTAAATCCCTCCACAATCTTGGTTGAGTAATCATGGAATATTTCGTGCTCTGCCAGATAGTTGGAAATGTTTCCAATTGTGTACTTGCCTGAAAGGAAGACTTCTCCTGAGTCAAGATCCTTGTATTTGCACAATGCCAGATCATCCGTCTTTAACTTGATGTTTGTATTCCTGTTTGCAGGGTCGACAACAGGATTGGGATTAATAGTTATCTCTGTAATGACAGGGGGAGTCGTATCATATCCCAGCCTGTGACTGAAAAGATTGTAGTTGTCGCTGCTTGAATATGTGCAGACAAACCAGTAGGGAATATATTCTCCATCACTTGCCTCTGTAAGATTTCTCCATGCCCATCTTTGTTTTGTTGAGTCCACAGGAGTCATCTGCTTTGATGCAGACCTGTATACATCACCCAACTCATCTTCATCTACAAATGAAAGCTTTTTTCCCATCCTGCAGTCCAAAGAGTCATACTGGGTTGCTATCATAACATCAAAATTTGGTTTGCTGGACATTCCCAAGCTGGGCTCGACAAGCTCTATCCTCATGTAATCAACGCTTATTCCAAAAGGAGCTGAAGCATTGACAAGGTTTCCCTGGGAGTCCTGGATGCTGAAAAAAAATGAATAATTTCCATTTTCCAAAAAAGCTCCTGGCTTAAACGTAAACAAAGTCTGATTATGCACAGTATCTGAAAAAGGCCCTGCAATAAGTGTTGTGCCTATTATTCCGTCATTCCCCTGAATCAGTGCCTGCATTGTGCTCAGCACAACCTGGGAGCTCCCAACAGTTACATTTATAGAAGGGTCTGCTTTTTCGCTTATTCCCAAAGGAGGCTTTATTATTACGTTTACAGCAAAAGAGTTTACAGAAAAAAAGCTAAAAAGAACTATGAAGCACAGTGTTAAAAAAAAAACTTTTTTCATTCCTCTCAAAACCTCTTTTTTCAGTCTGCAAACCTTATCTGGACAGGAACATCCCTGACATCTGCCAGGTTTATCAAATAATTTTTGCGGGTTCCAATATTCCCTCCTGCATCCTCTGCCCAAGCTTCCAAATTTACTCTGTTCCTGTAATAATCAAAGCTAAAACTCATGTTTCTTGGAGTTGTAGAGTTTATCTTATTTACAGGCCCATTGTTTATCTTGTAATAAATATTCTCGCATCCTTGTGGGCTGAAAACAAGGTATTTTCCGTTCTGATTCTTATTTTTATAGTAGTCGTCACTGCAGTCCAGCTTCAGGTTAATATTTCTGACCCTCTCTGCACTTGAATACTCTTGGTTATAGTTTTCTCCTATGTCTGCATAGCGAAGGAATGGCTCAGGTCCTTTTGTGTCAACAGCAAAAACAATCATGTCCTCTGCAAATCCCTCAATTATTCCTGAGCCTGAAAGGTCGCAGGCAGAATAAAACTTGTATACTCCATCATCAGGAGCATTGAACATGTATGTATGTGTTGTTCCCTGCGCCTGCAAGGCTGTCTCCATATTGCTGTATTCGATGCTTGTCTGGGAAATTCTGCAACTTCCTGACTCATTTGTCTCAAGCGCTATGTTTATTGCTCTATTACTGTATATTCCGTATTCTGGTAAAACACTAAGTATTCCTAGATTGTTTTGCAGGTTTATTGGCTGGTATGTTTTTTGTGCTTTTGAGCCATAGGCATCTGTGCATTCTGCCGTGAAAGAATAGATTCCTCCCTGAATGTTTTGATAAATAAATTCAAATGCTGTGTCTGGGTCATTGTCAGTTATTGAAATATTGACAGGCTCTCCTGACACGCTTTCAAGAGTTCCTGTGCATACTGCCTCCCTGCTGGCTTCAAAGCTTATCTGCAATGTGCTCAGCCACTTGTCCAGCACAGAGCTGTACTCTCCGCTTTGCTCGTGTGAAAATCCGCTTATAATCAGGGAACTGAGTATTAGTACTGGCTTTTCCTGGACCACTTCGAGGTTTCCTGCCAAATCCACAGAGTAAAACCTTAACATGTACCATCCTGGTGTTTTTGGAGTCTGGGAATTGTCTTTTAAGTCATCCAAGGGTTTTGAAGGATAAACAAAGGGATAAAATCCTGTGCTTGGAGGGTTAAGGCTTGTATCTTGGTTTTGCCAGACAACTTTTCCAGAGGCCCCTATTCCTGCTGCAGAGGCATCAGAAGGGTTGTCCTGCCCCCCGTCCTGGTCTCCAAGCTGCATTTTTGAGAGTGAAAAAAGAGTTGCTACCTGTGTTTTTGAAGGATCTGCACTATATTCATAGGAGTCATCATTTGCCCAGTATGCAAGGCCTTCAAGGCTTGTGCCAAAAACGTTTTGCTCTGATGACAAAAATGTCTGTGGAGGAGTATTGTCATAATAGCACAGGCTTACGCTGTCCTGCTTCCAAGGCATTCCCCTGCTGAAAATATCATCTGTGCAGTCGTTTGAGATGCTTTCATCAGCATCCTTAAAGCAGATTCCTGTGGAATCATCCCATCTGCAGTCTCCAAACCCGAACAAATCATTGCTCTCAATTCTGGTATTGTCTTCCTGAAGCTCCATGTTTTGGCTGTCTGCACAGTCTTTTTCTGTGTTGTAAAACTCGCAGCCCATTTTTTTGTTTCCTGTGCCAATGCACTCTCCACTGCTGCCAATTTCTGAGTAATAGCAAAGGCCTGCATATTTTGGGCAGTTCTGGCTTGTGCAGAAGTCAAAGCCGTTTTCATTAAAGTCTTCTTCAAAGTCTGAATGGCACTCTGCACAATTCTGGGATTTTTCTTCAGCGGGCCTGCAAACGCCTATTCCTGCCTCTTCATCGCTGTATATCCATTCGCACTGGCCTATTCCTGACTGCTTGTTGCAGGGGTCGCCTTCACAAGTGCCTTTTGATTCATAGTCATAACAGCTCCCTATCTTTCCGCAGGACTCATATTTGTTTATGCTTGTTGTTGTCTTTTCAAAAAAGCAGTAGTTGTGGTCTTCCAGCTGGTTTTGGCAAGAGATTGATGTGAGGCTGTCAAAAATTGTGCTGTTTTGGAAAAGCTTCAAAGGCAAAAGATCGAATGCAAATCCTGGAAAAAACCCGTAGACACTGTTGCAGGTTTCACAGATGTTTTCGGGCTGGCAAGAGGGCTGGCCGTCTTTTCCCACAATGCATGCTTCTCCAGAGCTGCAGGAATCCAAAATCTGCATTGTGTCCTGATCTGTACAGCTGGCAATATAGCTATCTCCCTGCGCAGAATAGCAGAAATCACTGCTTCCATACTTTTCCAGACAATCGAGCTGCGTAATTGTTATGCACTCTTCCAGTGAGCTGTTGATTTTTCCAGAATCATGGTGTACAAATACTTTATAGCAATAGGTATTTCCGGTTTTTAGGTTGTTTGAGTCTGTAAATTCTCTGGCACTTGCTGGCAGGCCTGCAGTTATGTTATTGCAGCTTGTTGGGTTGTTCTGGATGCATCTTTGGATGTCAAAGCTTTCTGCGCACTCCCCAAAACCCCACTCCAGTGTTACCGTATTTGGAGTTGTGGTGTAAGAGATAGGAGAGCTTATTGCAGGAACTGTCTGCTCGCATGCAGAAGAATCGCAGTTTCCTCCAATGCAGTCATCCTGTGCTGTGCATAGGCAGCCATAGCACAGGTCAAAGCTGCAGCTGCTTGCAGGATTCCAATAGCCTGTTTCATGGTCTGCAAAGCACTGCTCTCCAAGGCTTGAATCAATTATTTGGTCTGTGCAAAAGCTTGTTCCTGAAAAATCCGTGCATATGGACATCTCTTCTGGAAACCTTGCAAGGCTGAAAGTGTTTGGGTAATTGTTGCAGCCGGATGCATCGCACGCAGCACAATCCCTTGTCTTTTTGTTGTCGATGCAAGAACTCCATTCACTGCACTGATACATCTGGAGGCATTCCAAAAATATCTCCAGCCCGGAATGGCTGGTTGACGTAGACAGGCTCCTTACAGCCTGGCTACACTCAATGCCCAATGATGGAAAGCTCACAACAAGATTTTCCCTAGAATTTGATGAAGATATTTGCAGTGAGAATTCCCCATTTGCGCTTGCCCTGGCGGACTGCCCTGCTATCTCAACCAATGAATTAGGTATGGGGTTCTGGTCCTGGTCAAAAACTATTCCTGAAACAGAAAACGTGTTCTGGTTATCCTGGTTGGCTGGAGAAGGGCACACATTGCTGCATGATCCTCCGACCTTTTGGTAAGCATCTCCGTTCTGGAACGTGCCTTCACAAACAATTGTTGGAATGTTTGGCTGAAGAAGCGAATTGTCGCTGCCATAGCAGCAGCATATTTCATCAAAGCATTCAGCGCTGCAGTCCTGCTGGTCAAAAAAGCTTCCCTGAACGCATTCTGATTGGGAAGCTGCTGGCTTGCAGAATCCTGGCTCTGCTGGCCCCTGGCAGCAGCCTGCAAATACTGAAGGAATAATTACCAGTGCAAAGAAAGCAATTAGAACAGGTGCAGACAGCAGCATAAAAATCTTTTTTGGCTTGTGCATAAAACCCATTTTTTCCCATCCCTCTTTTGATTTAAAAATAACAAGCCTTGTTTATATAGTTTTTGATGTTCAGCAACTGGGAGAATTAACATATTTGCAGTTGGTGTTGCACATTTTTCCATTGGCTGATGGGTGGCAGGTGTTTGGAACAACTCCTTCGCACTCATAATCTGCTCCGCAGTATGTAAAGCTGCATGTTTTTGTTGTCTGGGCTGAGTACTGGCAGAAATTGCTGCAAAACCCATCGAGCCTGCCATTACTGCATATTCCGCTGTTTGGCTGCTTTTCATCACACTGCTGGCTTGCCCCAAGAACAAACTCACACTCACTGTCTTTTTCTGTCCCCAGATCTTCTTTGTTGCTGTTTTCTGTTTCTGCAATGCATTTTCCTGTCTGCGGGCCATCGCTTGAATCCCTAAAATAACCGTCATCGCACTGGCTGTCTGAATTGGTGGTTTCTTTTGTATAACAGGAAAGGGTTTGGGGGTTAAAAGTGTAAGGATTGCAGGATAAATACTGGCAGGTGTTTGTACAGCCTTTTTCAGGTTTCTGCCCCTGGGAATCTGCTGTTGAGCCAGGCAGCTGGCTGTTGCACTCAGGGCTTGCATCGCAGACGCTTGCTCCAGCATCATCTAACTGGCTCCAGCACACACAGCTGCTGTCCTCAGGATAAGTGCAGTTTCCATTGCTGCACTGGGCACTGCACTTGAATGGAAATTTTTCTACTCCTTCAGGAGCAGCCCATTCAAACTGCCCTCCAGAAGAGCCATTGCCTGATGCGCATCTTTTTCTTGAGTCGCAGATGCCGTCTGCAGGGTTTGCTGTTCCTGCCTTGGGCAGCCCAAAGATTTTTTCAAAGCTATCTCCATTAGAATAACCAATACAAAATACTTTTGAAGCATTAAAAACTGTCTGGTCTGTGTTTGGCCCTGAACAGGACTCTTCAAGACCTGATTGGTAGCCATCGCACTGCTGCACTATTTCTCTGTAATCATTTGCAGGACCTGTGCAGGTGTTACCTCGTGTTCCTGAGCAGTTTCTGGTAAATATTCTTTTGAAAATGTCATTAGCTCGTTCATAGTTCAATGCGCTTGAAGGGTCAGAGCCAGGTGCAAAAATTGCAGGAATAGTTACAAAAAATGTTTTTGTGAATGCATAATTTGAGCCGTATTCTGTGTACTCAAAGCAATTATTAGAGGAATCTTTTATTGTTCCGAAGTTTTCTTCAGAACTGTAGCAGCAGGCGTGGTCTGCCTGAAATGGGTCTTCTGTAGGAATATAATTTCCTTGTTCCTGGTTATAGGGCCAGCTTGCAGAATCTGATCTGTGAGGAATGCATTGCAGCACGTTTACTTCTTTTTGCGAAGGAAAGCTGTAAAGCATCCCTAGCTTAGAAGGCTGGCCAACCACCAGAGAAATGTTTCTTGAAATGTTTTTTGTAAAGTTTTTAATTACTATGGCAGCAGGCGAAGAGCCGTTGATTGAAAAAATCCCAGCTGGAATAATTGTATCAGGCCTGGTTGTGTTTATAAAAAACGGCTCGATAAAGTCTGTCCACAAAAATTCTGAAATATTCTGCTGTACAAGGAGTGTGGACTTTCTGGAGCTGTTTGCATATAAAAAGAAGGGGTCTTCTATTGATGCATAGTTGTCAGGAATATCTGAATAATTGTTAGAAGTGTTGATTACAGCAACAGGAAGGTCAAAAACAAGTATTTTTATAATCTGATAATCCAAAAGGTTTTGCCTGTCCCACACTGAAATGTTCACAAAATGCAGGCCTGCATCAATCGTTGTTGTTTTATAAGACGCATTTTTTTTTGTAAGTATGAAGTCTGAAGAGTTTGTCCAGTTCTTTGGCTTTACAAGATAATTCTTTACCATGCACTGGGTTATGTTCACAGTGCAGTTTATGTTTCCCAATCCTGATTCTATACAGCAGGATGCATTAAAGTATTCAACATAGTCTTCCCTCCATCCTGAATAGTTGTATGAAAGGCTGAGCTCGTCAGGGTCAAAGCCCTGTGCAGGTATTGTTATGGTCTGGTTTTGTATTGCCTGGATGTCTGACAAATGTGCAAACAATTGGATTGTTGGGTCGTGGATGTATTCAAGCGCAGGCCTCCTGTTTTTTATAGCCATCAGGAATGTCAAAGGCTCTCCTTCTATGATGGCATTGTTGTCTTTTATCTGTATTATGTCATCAAACTCTGCGCCGCTGCAACCAGGGCAGGCATTTCTGTACTCTCTGTATGAGTAGCCTTCACATCCCGGAAGCGTGCCAAATGAAAGGGTTTTATTAAAGAAAACATCCTGGGACTCTTTTTTTGCAAGCTCATACGCGCAGGAGTAAATATTCTGTACAGGTATTTCGGATTTTGCTGAAAAGCTGTGAAAAACCTGTTTTGGCTTGCCGTCCATATCGACTTTGAATGAATACTCTGCATCTGCAATTATGCCATCCTGGGAATATCTCAACTCCACAGAGGGATTGTTTATTATTACTGCCTTTCCTCCAAGCCTGCTGTTAAACTCTGAAAAATTTGTGCAAAAAGGTAGGTGCTGCGCCACATAGTCTGAGAGCTGTTTTTGAATGCTTTTCTGTCCTGTTTTGCTGGAGTAAAAATCATAAAATCTGTAGTCACAGGTGTAAATAAGGCTTCCTGTTTCGGGGCTTTGGTCTGCTAGCTGCAAAATTTCTGGATCATAATTTGGGCCCTGCCAGTTGCAAAGCATTGTCAGGTTGTTAAATCCAAAAAAACCGCTCTCCCTTCTTGAAGGAAAACAGTTCTGGTTATTGTCCATGCTCGAATAAACCCCTGAAATGCCTATAAGCGATGACAAAAAAGAAGAGGGAAAAGGGTAAGAAGGAGCCAGCTGATAGCTTTTTGTTATGTCGCAGTATTCGTTTGGCTTGACTGCATAAGAAACATTTACCAATCTTCCTGAGTAATTGAATAATAAGACTGTTTTTCCTGTCTCGATGCTTGAAAAGCCTGCACTTTCCTTGTTTGTCGGAAAATCTTGGGGGTAAAGGTTTCCTCCCTGCAAAAAAATCTTCTGAACGCCCTGAGTTGTAACCCTTTCAAGGCAATCTGAAACATAGCTGTTTATTGGCACATCCTGGAGTGCCTGGTCAACAATGTTCTGAGCTTCCTTTGTCTGCTGTGCATCGTTTATCCAGCCCATTGCAAATATTGCAAAAACAAATATTATTACAATAACAACACCTAAAAGCACAAACACAGTTGCCTGAGCTGTTTTCATACCACACAGCTTAAAGAAAGAGGTTTATAAAAGTTTTTAAAAAAAGCAATAGAAAAATTATCAAAAAAAATAAATTTGACTAATATTATTCCTAAAGATCTGGATGAAGCTGTTGTTGACCTGCTTACTGGTCCAGACAACCAGACAATATGTACAGATTTAAAAAAGGAATTCCTTACTGCTGAAATCATAAAAAAACTTAAAAATACTGATTCTTTTGACGCGACATACATAGAATGCAATCAATACGGTGAACTAATAAAAAAAGCATTGGAAATTTCACCATACCACATCATATTGCCTGTCGGGTCAGGAGAGCCATATAACTGTTTTTACAATTATATTACAGAAAAAAAACTATTTGCTAAGCTGGTAGATGTTATTCCTCAAGAAAACCACCCTCTGTCTTCAAAAGGAAATATTGAAAAAACTTTGGCTGATAAGCTATACTGCAAATTTATGAATCAAAGCTCATTTGAAAAAATAAAAAAAATGTGCCTTATGACTGAATAGCTCACCCTATCCCTGCCTCAAAGCAGGGGTGCAGAGCAATCAAAGATTACTGGCATCCCTCTGGGATATTACTGGCTCGCAATCTTGTA
>JBFYMA010000015.1:0-7223 GCA_041305085.1 Nanobdellota archaeon
TGCTATTTATAGTGCTGATTTTTCAAAACAACAGCTTCTATTCCAGCATTTTGCTGGTGAGCGCTGTTGTTATATCAGGAATTCCTGAAAGCTTTCCCCTGGCTCTGACACTGACTTTTTCCAACGGAATCAAAAAGATGGCAAAAAAGAATGCCATAGTAAAGGATCTAAATTCTGTAGAAACGTTAGGAACCACCACTGTAATCTGCACAGACAAGACAGGAACGCTTACAGAGAACAACATGAGAGTTTCGCACATCTGGCTTCCAGGCAACGTTTCTTATGAGCTTAAGGGCACTGGCTACGAGCCTGTCAACAGATTCTTCATAAAGGGAAAAGAGATTGAAGCAAAAAACGTTTTGGTTTCTAATCAATTCATCAATGCATTAATTTTATGCAACGACGCTGAGCTTGTGCATGAGGACAACTCGTGGAGTGTGCAGGGCGAGCCTACAGAGGGTGCACTGCTCGCAGCTGCAAAAAGCCTTAACGCAGACGAGGAAGTCTTAAAGGAAGACAACAAAAGAGTTTATGTTGTTCCTTTTGATCCCCTGAAAAAGTTCATGATAACAGTTAACAAAAACATTGACAGCCCTGACCAGCACAATTTTTTCCTTAAAGGAGCCGGAGAGATAGTTCTCGAAATGTGCTCTTTTTACAAAAACCCAAAAGGCCTGGAAAAAAAGCTTGATTCAAGGACAAAGGAAAAAATAATCCAGCATATGGAAGACTATATCTCACAAGGGTTCAGAGTGCTTTCAGTTGCATCAAAATCATTAAAGAAAACACCAAAAAAAATCAACAATTTCATAGAACAAAATTTGTCAGGCAACTATGTCTTTGAAGGCTTTGTAGGAATAGAAGACCCTGTACGGGAAGAAGTTTATGATGCTGTTAAGCAATGCCATGCTTCCGGAATAAAAATAGTGATGATAACAGGGGATCATAAGCTTATTGCGGAAAACATCGGGAAAAGAGTCGGGCTTTTTGGCAGCAAATCCGGCAAAATACTGGAAGGATTTGAGATAGACAGGCTAAGCGATGAAGAGCTCGACTCTGTTATTCAGGAAACAGCAATATTTGCAAGGGCAACACCAGAGCACAAGCTTCGCATAGTTGACTCTTTCCAGAGACATGGAGATATTGTTGCAATGACAGGTGATGGCGTAAATGATGCTCCTGCACTAAAAAAGGCAGACATTGGTGTGGCGATGGGAAAAAAAGGCACAGAAGTTGCAAGAGAGGCATCAAACATGATACTTGCAGATGATAACTTTGCAACAATAGTAAATGCTGTAAAAGAGGGAAGAACAGTCTACAGCAACATAAGAAGGTTTATCTATTACCTTTTGACAGGAAACTTCACAGAAGTGGGAATGATTTTTTTGGCTGTCATAATGGACCTGTCGCTGCCTCTTACAGCCCTGATGATATTGTTCATCAACCTTGTTACAAGCACAATACCCGCACTGGCACTGAGCATTGAGCCTACACACGAAAAAGTGATGAGGCAAAGGCCAAGAAACCCAAAAGAAAGGCTCCTTTCAGGATATATACTTACAAAAATAGTTGTGATGATCCCTTTCCTGCTGTTTGGAACGCTGGGATTGTTCATGTGGGAGCTGATAATAACTAATGGAAGCCTGCAGAAAGCCATGACAATAGCATTTGCAGCAATAATAACATTTGAGCTGTTCCACAGCTTCAACGCAAGGAGGCTGCACACCACAATTTTTGACAAAGGCTTTTTCAGCAATGGCTCCTTATTCTTGGCAGTTTTTGTTTCTTTTGTTTTAACCCTGCTTGCCATTTATCATCCTTTTGGGCAGGAAATATTCTCAACTGTTTCCTTGACTCTTATGGATTGGACAGTTGTCATATGCGTGAGCATGACAGTCATTGCTTTCAACGAAGTCTTAAAATACCTTATAATGTCAGAATTCAAAGAGCAGAGCAATCTTCAGGGAAAAAAGTTCGTGCTGGAATAGGAATAAAGCAAATCCGCCAATCAACAGGATTATTCTGAGAAGCCTCAGGGCGCATCACATTGACTGACCACCAACCAGAGTTATTCCCCAAGCCTCACTTATACCCATTAGATGTAATCGGACCGCCCACATGGGGCACAGTGCCTGTCACCATTGGGCATACTGTGTTAGAGCCAATAATTGCCGCACGAACCCCATTGATGTATATCAGGTCTGAGCCTTCTGTAATTTTTCCGCCATGGGATGTTTCATCGTTTATTCTTGCAACAGGCAGCCCGTTCAGAAGGACGTTTTCATCACCGGTAACTATGGTGCTTGGCGGCCCTGTGCAGGTTGCTGTTGCGCCCACAGTAACCATAATTAAGGAAGCCCAATTGGGAAGGTCTTCAGGAGTAATTCTCAATACTTCTCCTGGAGGAGAATTAATATAGAGCCTTCCTTCGTATTCCACAATTCCTGGTTTTGAGGTTATTTCTTCTTTTTCTTTGTTCGTTGCTGTCTGAACTGCTTCAGCGCAGGTCTCTTTTTTGCTTGCTTTTTCGCATAATGATTCATCCTTCATAGTTATTGCAATATCAGCAATGCATCTGTCTTTGCTGTACCTGCTGACTTTCTCACAGATAGCAATATCTTGTTTTTGCAGTGCCAGGCGCATCATGCAGAAATCCCTGGCCATGTCTGAGTCAACCAATTCGCAGATCGCGACAGACTCTTTGTTTATTGCTATTTGGCTGTTGCAGTCATCTTTTGCAGATCCTTTGCTGAGCTGTTCACAAATGGATTCATCATTTTTGGCAATACCCACTTTTGAAATACAGCTATCCTTGTTTCCTTTAAGCTGTTCACACAATTCCAGGTTTTCAAGCTCTTCTGCCAGTTCTTCAAAACAATAGTCATGCCTTGACTCTTTCTGTATTTTGGAGCACAATTCTGGCTGCTTGTGCGCCTGGGCATAGCTGTCATAGCATTTTTCTATCCTGTCCTGTGATGCACTGGAATCTTCTGCTTCAAGCTTTGCGCAGTCTTCAGGGCTGCCGCTCTTGACTATTTTTGCAATCTCTTCATCGTATCCCAGAAATTCGCAGGATGAAAGAAAAACCAGCATTAACACCAAAAAAATTAACATTGTTGACTTCATTTGAAGAGAGGAGAAGCTGGATTTTATAAAGATTTCTTAATTCTTGGAATTTGCTGGAACAGCAGGAGAGATTAAGCAGGATTTATTTCTAAGGCATTTCGTTAACTATTAATAGTACTAAGAATACATATTACTATGCGAGATGTTCAAAGGAAGCTGTTTGATGAGTTTTTCAGATGTGTTTCAAGCTCAAAAAAAAGAAAAATTTATGATCCAAAGCTCATTGAAATAACAAAAAAACTTCTTGAAATAAATTATTCAGAAAACCAGGTTGAATCAACTTATCTTTACGAAGCAGCGCTTGTACACGAAGCTGGAATAGACTTTTCTGAGCCAAACGTTTTCTACGACCAGCTTATTGAAACGAGGAGAATCCTTAATCTGTTGCTTGCAATCCTGAAATCAGCTGAAAAAAAACAGCGTGAAAATATTTTTCAAGAAATCGAAAACAATCCTCTTTTAAGAATTGCAGGAAATCATGTGGGGGAAAAGAATCTGGAATTCAGGACACCAGGACACACCATTGCTGCAAGGATGCCAGGCCATAAGTTCCACAACAGGAAGATTATTGCAAATATAGAATCTTTCTGGTTTGCCCTTGAAGAGTCCAAGCGAAAAAGATGGAAAATATTCAGGTTTGTACTGATAAAAGATGGAAAAGACATAGCTCATATTACAGGATATGCTCATGGCAGCCACACTTTTTATATACAGTTCATTGAAAACATTTTCAAATACGAAAACAAAATAAGCGTCTGGGACTTGGCCCGGCTTTACAGATTTGTAGAAGGATACCTCAAAAAGCATGGCTACTCCAGGATAACTGTTCTTTGCGTAAAAGAACTCCAGCCAATTATACAAAGATATGGATTCCGCCCTACGGGCTGGAAAGAGAAAGCGTTTGGAGTTTCGCTTTTTTACCTAGTGAAGAGTATATAACAAAAAGTTATCAATTGTTCTAATTGAGACAATAGTCAAGCGCATCAACCAATCCAATGCTTACAGTTTTGCGAAAGTACATCATAAACTATTTAAACAACTATTCTAGTGGCGGGTTATAAATTATTTTTCAAAACAAGGGGTGATTTTTCATGCATACGCCTGACGGGTTCATAACAGGCTGGGTCTGCGTGGCAGCAATTATAATTGCGCTGGCAGCAATTGCTTACTCTGCATGGAGCGCAAGAAAATGGATGACAAAGCAAAAAGCTCTTCTCATGGCAGGTCTTGCTGCAGCAGTATTTGCATTCCAGATGCTGAACTTTGGCATAGGAAACGGAACATCAGGCCATCTCATTGGAGCAGCCATTGCAGCAATACTTATAGCTCCGGAAGCAGCCATACTGGTCCTTGCATCAGTTCTTGTAATACAGGCGTTGGTTTATGGTGATGGAGGAGTTTTAGCCCTCGGGATAAATATTATAAATATGGGGGTTGTGGCAGGCTATGCTGCACACTTTGTCTACCAGCCTCTAAAAAAAAGGTCAGTGCTGTTTGCAGGATTCATTGCATCCATGGCAAGCGTTGTTGCGGCATCACTGACAGCATCATTGTTTCTTGGAATCAGCGGAACAATACCTCTTGCTCAGGTTTTGCCTGCCATGCTTATTACGCACATGTTCATAGGCATAGGTGAAGGAATCATAACAGGAGGAGTTATCATGTATGTAAAAGCCTCGAAGAGCAGGCTTCTGCAAAAAAAGGAAGTAAAGAATATCTCAAGGTATGTTGTGCTGTCAACAATCGGAGCCATGGCTATTATGTCTCTTGCACTGCCATTTGCATCCCAAAGCCCTGATGGATTGGAGAAAGTGGCAATAAACCTTGGGTTCTATGAAAAGGCAACACCCATTTATACTGCGTCGCCAATGCCAGGCTACACATTTCCAGGACAGGAAGACTACATCTTTGCGCTCATAAGCGGAATCATGGGAATGGCTCTCAGCTTTGGGATAGGATATGCAGTGGCAAGGCCTATGGCTGCATAGTTTTTCCCTGAGAAGCAACAGACAGGCATGTCTCAGCTCTTGATCGCCTGAAGTATTGCTTTCTCAAGCTTTTTTGGCTCGTCTGTGCCTATCCTGTAAATCCTGCTGTTTTTCATGGTTATTTCCACTGCGTCAAACCCTGAAATATTGAAGATCCATGTTGGGGGCCAGAGCCACAGCCTTATTCCCCAACCATAATACCAATGGTTTTTTACAGCTTTTGCAGAGGCTATCTCTTTTAACAGAAATTTTTTTCTGAATATTCCGTAGCCGAACCTTATGCTGAGAAATTTTTTGTCAATGCAAACATTGAGTGATGAAAAAGATGCCAGAATAAACAATATAAGCGCCATGGTGATTATAACTGCTGTATTAAGCCCTGTTTTTGTCAGCACAAACGCAAAAAAAAGCGCAATAACAAGAAGTACAGCAAGCATCAGGTATCCTGGCTGTGTGTGGTTGTAATCCATGCTGCTGATATAAGTTCAAGGTTTATAATGTTTGTTGTTTGGCTTCACTGCATCAGCGCTTTTGCTGAATTACTTTTTTCCAAACAGCTTATTCCTCCAAGCAACAAATGCCAGCAGAGCCAAGAATATCAGAAAAAGCAGAATCCCTGCAAGCAAAGAATTCTGGGTTGCAAACAGCGTTATGGCAGAATATGAAAGTATTGCCAACAACAGCACAGCGCCCACAAAAACAGATAATTTCATTTCAGCGCAAAGTCCTCCTCAAAAATGTTTTCTTTTGGCATCCCAAATTTTGCCAACTGATGCAAAAAATATTTTTTGAATGCATCAGGCCCACAGAGGTAGACTTTTGATTTTTTGCTCAATGGCTTTATGTTTTTCAGCGACATATTCCCTTTCAGGTCAGATGGCCATGGCGAAAGCCTGAATTTTACTTTTTGCATTCTTTCTATGGGCTTTAATTCATCCAGCGCCACAAAATCCTCTGGAGTTCTTGCAGAATAATAAAGTGAAACAGTGCCTTTGTGCTTTTGCCTGAAAATGTCTTTTGCCATGCCTATGAATGGTGTTATTCCTATTCCTCCGGCTATCCAGACAAGATCATCAGACCTGTCTTTTACAATAAACTCCCCATATGGGCCTTCCACAGAAACCTTGTCTCCAATATTCAAAGCATCCATTCTGTTCGTGAAATCACCCAGTTTTTTTGCAATAATCCTTATGTTCTGGCTGTTCGAAGGGGATGCAATAGAAAATGGATGGTACTCCTTGCTGAGGCTTTTGTTGTGAAACCTGAAAAATGCGAACTGGCCTGCCTTGTAATTCAGGTGCTTTTTTAGAGGGGCCATCTCCAGATCAACAAATTTTCCGCTGTGCTTTTTTATTGAGATTATTTTATAGACAGCAATATTTGTGCTCTTGAAAAACAGGGTGTACAAAAATGCAATTATTCCTATTGCTGAGACTATTCCTACATAAATATAATAGCCGTGGAATATGTAGTCCCTTGCCACCTCCTGCCTGACAAGAAAAATGTGAAAAACTGCAAAAATAAAAAACAGCCCTAAAAATTTGTGCGAAAGCTTCCAATAGTTGTATTTTATGTTTATATAAAAAGTAATTACCAGGAGTATAATCATGCCTGCCAGAGCAATAATTCCAGAGTTAATTGCCAAGCTGCTGCCTGGAAGAAGGAATTCTGCAGCAAAGCGCATGTTGTAAGGAATATATTTTAATGCCAGAAGTATTGGATGCAGCAAGACAAGCATAAAAGCAATGCTTCCAAAAATCCTATGCACTATATAATTCTTGTCCAGCCCGCCCATTAGCTTTTCTATTGGCCTCAGCCTGGTTGACAGCACAAAAGTAAGCGCAAGCATGGCCATTCCCACAAGCCCTGCAATCTGACCTAGAAAATGTGTTATGTTTTCATAATTAAAAGCATAGCTCCTTACAGGTCCTAAGAAATACCAGGGAACTATTGGAAGCAGGCTTAGAAAAACAAACAACCCCATCCCAAAAAGTGTTTTTCGCCTCATTTTTTATCAACACACAAATTAATCAAGTTGTTCTATGCTAACAGGAGTTACGCATCTTTTAAAGGATAATCCGGTCATATTTAAATATGATGCATCTCAGG
>JBFYMA010000016.1:0-39850 GCA_041305085.1 Nanobdellota archaeon
TACGATTTTGTTAATGACGATTCAGATGCTTCTGATGATTTAGGGCACGGGACGCACTGCGCAGGCATAGTGGAATCGCGACACACTGTACAAAGGGGAAATGCCTATGATTCTGTTATAATGGCTGCAAAAACCATAGATAACCAGGGAAGCGGCTACCAGTCAGATACAGTTGCCGGAATTTACTGGTGCGCAAAAGGGCCTGACGGTCAATACAACACAGGTGATGAGGCAGACATCATTTCAATAAGCTTAGGATTTTCAGAGCACGTAGGAATATGTGACAGCGAACCAGCTGCTGCAGCAGCAAACGACGCTGTTGACCATGGAGTTTTTGTGGTTGCATCTTCAGGAAATGACTGCAGCACAAACTTTATGGGCAACCCTGCATGCGGCTCAAAAGTTGTATCTGTTGGGGCTATCTACGATGCAAATCTTGGACTGCAAGTTTGGAGTTGTTGCGAGGACATTGCAGATGCTTACGAGGTTGCATGCTTTAGCAACGGGAATCAATATCTGGATTTTGTGGCTCCAGGATCAATCATAACTTCTACAGTTCCGTCTTCTGGATGTGAATACTGCGATCCTTCATATCTTTACAGCATGTCAGGAACATCTATGGCGGCACCGCATGTCGCTGGAATTGCCGCATTGCTGCTGGACGAAAACCCAAACCTTACCCCTGCAAGCATAAAGCAGATACTTATAAGCACATCAATAGATCTTGGATACCCTACATACCGGCAGGGAAATGGAATGGTTGCCGCTTTTGCTGCGTGGCTGGATGTTCACGGACCAGAATGCACAGAAGGTAGCCAATGCAGCGATGGAAACTCATGCACCTATGATATATGCGATGAATATCAACTGTGTACAAACGAATGGCGTGAATGTAATCCAATACAATATGACGGATGTTGCTCTCCTTCATGCGTATGGCCGCAAGATATTGACTGCAACCCGTGTGGTAATCACATATGTGACAATGAAGAAACACTTGAAAGCTGCCCACAGGACTGCAATCCTTATAATAACTACCATGGTTCAGGATACACCAAATGGAGAGAGTATGTAGAGAATACAGAAGCTGGAGAAGGAATTTGGTGAGCTATAATTTCTTTATGTGGGCGTAGTGAGCTTTGGGGTTTAATTTCCTGGCCTTTAGGTCATTTTTTCTCTTTTTTGAAAAAACATTTATATACCCTCATTTCTAATATACAGCATGTACGACATAATCATCGGAAGGTCTGACTCTGACAAGGAAAAATTTGGCACAAAAGGAACAGTTTTTCTTGGAAAGCACTATGTCCAGATGGGAAGAACCACCAGCCTTGCAAACAATGTATACATGGACGTCTCAAAGAGCCACGTTGTGTTTGTCTGCGGCAAACGCGGTTCAGGAAAGTCGTGGACAATGGGTGTTCTTGCTGAAGGCGTAAGCGACCTTCCAAAGGAAATAAAGCAGAATATCTCTATAATAATGCTGGATACCATGGGAATTTACTGGACAATGAAGTACCCGAACAAAAAAGACAAGCAATTGCTTACAGAATGGGAGCTCAAGGAAAAAGGCCTTGATGTGAAAATATTTACTCCAAAACAGTACCACGCTGAATACAAGCTAAAAAATATTCCTACAGACTATCCTTTTTCAATAAGCCCTTCAGAGCTTTCAGCCAATGACTGGTGCATTACCTTTGGAATAAAGCCCACAGGCCCTATAGGTGTTCTTGTCGAAAAAACTATTCATGCGCTAAAAAAACAAAAGCAAAATTATGGAATAAAAGAGATAACTTCTGAAATATTAAAAGACAAGGATTCAGAAAAAGTTGTAAAAAATGCAGCCAAAAACCTTTTCATAAATACAGAAAACTGGGGAATATTTGACAAAAATGCGACAGGGCTGGAATCACTGGCAATTCCTGGGCAGGTTTCTGTGCTTGATGTATCATGCTATGCAACAATGGAAAACTCTTGGAATGTGAAAAACCTTGTGATAGGCCTTATTGCAGAAAAGCTTTTTACACAGAGGATGGTTGCAAGAAAAAATGAGGAAACACAGGAAATAGACAAATCCCTCAATTATTTTGGAAAAGAGCAGGTAAAGCAGGAATTCCCTCTTGTGTGGCTGGTTATTGATGAGGCCCACGAATTTTTGCCAGTTACAGGCAAAACTCTGGCAACTGATCATTTGGTAACAATACTAAGAGAAGGAAGGCAACCAGGAATTTCCCTTATTTTAGCAACGCAGCAGCCTGGAAAAATACACACAGATGTCATGACCCAAAGTGATACAGTGATTGCCCACAGGATTACTGCAAAGCTTGATGTAGAGGCTTTAGGGGCGTTGATGCAGAGCTATATGAGGCAGGGTCTTGTGCAGCAGCTGGATAACCTTCCAAGGGATAAAGGGGCGGGAATTATTTTTGACGACACAAACGAGAAAATGTATCCTATAAAAGTCAGACCAAGGTTTACATGGCACGGAGGGGGAGAGCCAACTGCACTAAAAGAAGAAAATACAAAGTACAGCCTTGATTGATTTTCTTTTTTTAGCTCTTTGTTTTACCTATTTTTTGTTCTTTTTCCCGGGCTCTTTTTCTTGCAGCAATGTTGTGGACTGAGAGCTCTTTATAGAAATCAGGATCGTTTACAGGAGCATTTCCCATGCTTATAAAGCTGGCCACAAACATGAGCACAAAAATGAGCGCGAACGCAAATCCCCAGCTTGCGCTGGCAGGATAAACAAATAGTACTGTAAGTAAAAAACCAAGCATTGCAGTGACCATGAAACCAGCGCTTAACGGAGCAAACTTTGGCATAACACACACCTCTTTTTTTGATTGAGATTATTAGAGAATGCTTTGTTTAAATATTTTTTGACTTTCTGACATGTGAACACCTATCAATAGAATAAATAGTTAATTATTTAAAAGGAAAAAACAAAACTTATTTTTATGAGAAATAGCGCTTTGGGTTTGGTTGTTTTGCTGATTATGTTTGGAATTTTGCTATCTGGATGCGCAGAGCTGAAACACTTTTTTGGTGTGGAAGAGGAGAAATCCCAAACTCCACAAAAGCCTGCACAGGAAGAATGGTCTCCTGACAAGTCAACTCCTTTTACAATTTCAGGAGTTATTTCTGAAAAAACAACAGGACAGCCAATAGAAGGAGTTAATATAACTGCAGAATATACAATAGCCTGCCCTACAAAAGCCTGCAATCCCTTTACAGAAAAAATATCTACAGTCACAAACAATAAAGGTGAGTATGCCCTGAACATTTACCAGAATTTCTGGGATATAACAATGATAAAGTCAAAATATAACATCGAGAAAATCCATTTGGCAAAAGAAGAAGCATTCCAGAACACTGTGATGGCCTTGGATGTTCAGCTTAGGCAGGGAACACTTAAAGAAATGGATGGATTTGTGAGAGACCAGGGAAAAAGGATGATTATAGACAAGGGAACAACAGGAGGATTTCCAATATCTTTGGATGGCAAGGCACATTTGTTTGAATACCTTGAAATTATTAACCAGCAGGATTCACAGATATACAAGGCGCTTTTCCTTAACCACAATAAAAAAGTCAGGCTTACAGGATATGTTTTTCTTGCAGAAAACGGCAAGGGATTGGTGGAAGTGGTAAGTTTTTCTCCTATAGACTCTTAGGTTTAATTGGAGGGGAATTCAGGACAGAATTTTTTACTTGCACAGAGCAGTTATTCCCGAAAACTTTATTAATAATAAAGCAGTCTTACTCTTTGGGGGAACATGAATAAAGGAATCTATTTTCTGGGTACAGCAGGGGACGCAGCGGTTTTTGGCAAACAGTCAAGAGCCAGCGGAGGAATAGTTCTGAAAACAGAGGAAAACCAGTTCCATATAAATCCTGGGCCTGGAAGCCTTGTGATGTACAAGCAACTCCAGCTCAACCCCAGGGAGACAAATGCAGTATTTTTGACAAGCCAGAATGTTTTGGAGGCCAACGATGCCAATGCGCTCATAGAGGCCATGACTCTGGACGGGCTGGATAAAAAAGGAGTTCTTGTAAGCTTCAGGAGTGAGCAGGAGTTTGTCACAGAATACCACAAAAATCTTGTTGAGAGATTCATAAACCTTGAGCCAGGCATGAGAATAGCAATAAATGATATAGAAGTAAGGCCAACTCCTTCATCAGACGGGGAAAGCTGCGGCTATGTTTTTTATGCGCCTGAATATGTGCTGGGGTTTACAGGAACCACTGCCTACAAGGAAAAGCTTGGAAATGAATTCAAAGATGTCAGCATACTCATAATAAACTGCAAGAATCCTGGTGATACTGAAGAAAAAAATGCGCTTAATATAGATGATGCAAAGAAACTAATAGCAGAATCAAAGCCAAACCTTGCGATACTCACAGGATTTGGAGAAAAACTTCTTAAGGAAGATATAATAGACCAGGCCAGAGAGGTGCAGAAAGCTACAGGTGTGCAGACAGTTGCAGCAACTGATGGGTTGCATATCAATCCCCAGAACTACAGCCAGGGATACAGGCAGAAAAGGCTGGATACGTTTTAACCATTGCTGTTATTACAAATATGCGAAAATTAATTTCAATGCTGTTGTTTGTCTTGGCAGATTTCTAAAATGTCATTAATATCAACTT
This sequence comes from Nanobdellota archaeon, assembly GCA_041305085.1. GTDB lineage: Archaea > Nanobdellota > Nanobdellia > Woesearchaeales > UBA9642 > SURF-58. The sequence goes on from JBFYMA010000016.1 coordinate 4,651, forward strand.
TAATAGATTTTTCATAGTTTAATGTTTTTGCTATCTGGCTTTGGACTTTTCTCTTTAATGAATTTATCCTTATTCTTTTTTTTGTTTCTGTTTCTATGGATGTGACGTCAAGTAAATGCTTTTCGTAACCGCATGCCAAAACATATTCAAATCCTGTTAGCCCTTTATTTTTGGCAAAAATATTAAAACCATACAAAGTAATGCCTCCTGAGGCTTTGATTCCTTTTGCACCAATTTTATAATTTTTTCCTTCTTTAACCACCCAAATATCTTTTCTGTCATGCCTTGCTGCATCATCATCCAAATCTCCTATTTTTTTTGCAACTTCAACAGAAATTGCATTAATTCCGTAAGACCTTATGACACTAAGCATTATTTTATCAAGCATCTTCTGATAGGTCCCGACTGCTGTTTTGTATCCTGCTAATCTTTCCAAATCAAGAACCAAATATGCTGAAAGCTGCCCTGGCCCAAAATATGTTGCGCCTCCACCTCTCTCGTGCTCTATAAAGTCGATACCCAATGCTTTTAGGTAGGAAACAGCATAGCCCCTGTTAAACTCTCCATATTTTTCTTTTACTTTGTTAATGAGTTTGGGTGAAAAATTATTATAGTTTTTTCTTCTGCCAAAAGAAATCACGGGGTTATGCTCAACAAAAATAACTGTATCAGGTATTCTGCCGCAGGTTCTTAACTCAAAAATCTGGCTTTGTATATCCAGGGTTTTATGTATTGAGACACACCCTAAATCCACAAAATTCACTTTTTCCATCATTTTCTCCAAAATCACATTTGCAGAATACAATATTGGCTTAAAAAACTATTCATTTGATAAACAATGTGTGTAAATTGCCTTAATGAATAAATCAGTTTTCTTCCAACACTATTCTTCCCTTTTGCAGATCATCTATAACTTGTTTTGCAGCCCTTACTGTGTCTCTTTTTCCCTGCTTTTTCAGAAACCTGAGCTTTTCAGCAATTTTTTCCAAAGCATCAAAACCGTCTTTCTGCTTCATTAAATTGTAATGCTTTTCTATCTTTCCTTCGAGTTTTTCGATTAGCTCTGCTGCAACATCCTCCGCATCTTTCAGCTTGTGTACATCCTTTGCCCCAATCAACGCGTGCTTGGCCTGGTCAAATTCTGACTTTGGAAAGACTCCGGGAGTGTCCAGAAGAACAATATTTTTTGAAACCCTTACTTTCTGCAGCGCTTTTGTGTATCCACTCATGCTGCTGGTTTTGCTGCTTGCCTTTCCTTTCAGGGAGTTTATTATGGAGCTCTTTCCAGTGTTAGGGTATCCCAAAACGCCAATGGTTGTTTGCTTTCCCTTGGTCATTCTGGACAGGGCTCTTAGAAGAACCATGTTTCCTTTATGAAACTTTGCAGAAACCATCACACAGGGGCTCAGCTTTATTTTTTTTGTGTCCTTAGGGTGGACCAGATCCATCTTGTTGAGAACATAAATAATTTTTTTTCCGGATTTTTTTATTTTTTGCTCTATCTCTTTGTTTCTGGACTCTTCAGCGTTTCTTGCATCCAGAACAATCAGAAGAACTTCTGATTTTTTTATTACTTCATCGACTATTTTCCAAAAATTTTTCATAAGAACACTTTGTTGACTGCTGTTTATAAATCTTTCATAATTTAAGCGTTGTAACTTTGCTCATTCCGTGCTCGTTCATGCTTACCCCGTAAAGCCTTTCAGCTTCGCTGATGACGTAGTCGTTGTGGCTTATCATTAGGTATTGGGCTTTTTTTGAGTAGTTCTTTACAAGCTTGGCAAGCTTTTCAGAGTTTCTCTTGTCAAGCGCAGCATCCACTTCGTCAAGAATATAGAATGGTGCAGGCTCGTGCTCCTGGATTGCGAAAATAAATGCAAGGGCAGTAAGGGTTTTTTCCCCGCCGGAAAGGCTTCTTATGTCAAGGAATTTTTTTCCAGCAATCCTGACCTTTATTCCCAGCCCTCCATCAAATGGATCTTTTTTGTTTTCCAGCTCAATGTCTGCATCCCCTTTTGATGAAAGAGCAGAGAAAATTGTTTTAAAATTTTTGTTGACCTCGTTGAACGCAACCATGAAAAGCTCTTTTTTCTTTGTGTCAATCTCGTTTATCATGACAAGGACATCCTGCCTTTCTGTTCCAAGCTTTTCCTTTTTTTCAAGCAGGTCATTGTATTCCTTCTCAACTCTTTCATAGATTTCAAGGGCTTTCAGGTTTACTGCGCCTATATTTTCAACCATCCTCTCGAACTGCTTAATCTCTTTTTCTATTTCCTCCTTAGCTTTGTTTTTGAAAAGCTGAACCCCTTCGTACTGCTTATATTCCTGCATCAATCCAGCTAGCTCTGCCTTGTGCCGCGCAGCCTCAATGCTTACAATGTTGCTCTTGTTCTCAGTTTTTCTTATTTCGTCTTCATTGCTGATTGTCTTTTCTTCCAGCTTTACTGTCTCTTCGCTCAGCTTTGTCCTCTTGTTGAAAAGCTCTTTGAACTGGCCGTAGAACTCTTTCTCAACCTTTTCCTTTTCTTTCAATGATTTCTCTGCTTTTTTGATCCTTTCTTCTATCTGGAGTTTCTCTTTTTCAAATTCCTGGAATTCCTTGAGATGCTGTTTTAGAATCTTTTCGATGTTGTTTTTTTCCGGCTCCAGAATGTTGGCTATCTCGCTTTCACTATTTTTTATCTGGCCCTGGAGAACCGTAAGCTCCTCTTTAAGCTCTGACTTTTTTTCTTCAAAGGTGTTGAGCTCTGCAATGAGAGTGGGCTTTCTCAGGTCGTTTATCTTGTCCCTAAGCTTTTGCTTCTCTATTTTTAAGGCAGCAAGCTTTTTGTTCTTTTCAGAAACGTTGCCTATTACAATATCAATTTTTTCTGTAAGGTCTTTTTCCTCTGACTTTAGCTTTTCTTTTTCTTTTTTGTCTATTCCCAAGTCTTCGCTGTCAAGATGAAGAAGCTTTTCCATCTTTATTATATCTGCTTCCAGGCTGGCTTTTTCATTCCTTATGGTATCAATCCTTTTTTCATTGTCGCTCCTTCTTGACTGGAGAGTTATGATGAGATTTTTGAGCTCCTCGACCTCTTTTTCAAGCTTTTCAATGCCTTCTGTCACTTCTTTTTCCTGGAACCCCATACCCTGAAGTCTTCTCCTATAGCCACCCTGCATTGCCCCGCTCAGCTCCACAACATCTCCTGAAAGCGTAGCCATTCTGTAGCTTCCCACTCCAAGCCTTCTGGCTGTCTCTATACTCTCCACAACAAGAGTGTTTTCAAATACGTACTTGAAAATGCTGTCATATTTTTTGTTGTAGCTCACAAGGTCAACAGCCATTCCAACTATGCCGTTCCCTTTCAGCTTTCTGATGCTTTCATTTATTGTTACTGGTTTAATCTTGTTCAGTGGCAAAAAAGTTGCAACACCGAGCTTTTTTTCCTTTAAGAAATTTATGCACCTTGCTGCAGTTTTGTCATCATCCACAACTATGCCTTTTATCCTTCCGCCTGCAGCAACCTCCAGTGCAAGTGAGTATTCTTTTTTTACTTTTCCAAGTTCTGAAACCATTCCGTGTATGCCTGGAATCTGGTTTTTCTGCTCAAGAATCTTTGTTATTGCATAGCCTCCGCTTATTCCCTCTTTTATACCTATGTTCCTGGCTTCCAGCTTTTTTAGCTCCTGATTTTGGGCATCATACTTGTTTTTTGCGTTTTCTATTTGCAGGGCAAGGGATTTGTCCTCGCTTGTGAGGCTGTTTAGCTCAAGAGTGAGTTTTTTGAAGTTTTCCTTGTCGCTCTTCAGCTTTTCAAACTTGTCCCTGCTTTCCTTGTGGATGCCTGCAACTTTTGAAATCTTCTGGTCAATGTTCTGGAGAAGCATTTCTACCCTGTCTTTTTCTCTAAGAAATTTTTGCTGGTCTTCCCTTAATTTTTGTATTTCCTCCTGAAGCGAGTCAGCCTCTTTGTCTATTTTCTCGATGTTTATATTGAGGTCGCCCTGGTCTTCAAGGTTGTGCTTTTTTTTAAACGCTTCAAGCTTTTTTTCTATGGCCTCAATGTCTTTCTTTCTTGTGCTTATCTGCCTTTCAGAGTCTTTTTTGACTTTATCCGCAGTTCCTATCCTGGACTCTAATTCCTTGAGGCTGGACTCAAGCTGGGCTTTTCTTTCATTTATTTTTTCAAACTCTTTGCCAATGTCGCTCATTCTCTGTCTGTCTACCCCAAGGTCAACCCTCAGCTGCTCTATTTCCTTGTGTATTGCTACCTGCTTTTTTTCTCCTTTTTGCTCTATTTCCCTATTAATCTTTTCTGACTCCTCTTTTTTCTTGTTTATGGTTTTTTTGTAATCATCAATAACTTTCTGCACTTTGGAGATTTTTTCGGAGTATTCCCCTATTTCTTTCTGGAGCCGTTCAATAATGCCCTGCTTTGCTTTCATGCTGAAATCCAGAAGAGTTGCATTGTTTCTCTTAATCTTGTCGTCAAGATCCTTGAATTTTGCTGCCTGATCCCTGTCTTTTTTCAGCTCGTTGAGATAGGTCTTTCTCTCGCTCATAATTATGTCTGCCTCTGAAAGCCTGCTGTCAACTTTTTCAAGCTCCTTGAGAGCCTTTTGCTTTTTTTCCTCATAGATGCTTATGCCTGAAATCTCCTCAAGAATCAGCCTTCTCTGGGTGGTGGGCATCTCGACCATTTTTACAATGTCTCCCTGGAGTATTATATTGTAGCCATTGGGATTTAGTTTGGCAGCGCTCATAAGATCGAGAATCTGTTGCCTGGTCCTTATTTTGTCGTTTATCTTGTAAATTCCCTGGGTTGCAATTGTTTCCTCTGCTTCATTGTCTGGCTTTGCTACATCCCCTTCTTTTGCATCTTCAGATTTTTTCTGCTTTTTCTCTTTGCTCTTAATAATTCTTGAAATCTTGACTTCTTCAGAGTCAATTGGAAAGATTTTTGAGGAGTTGTCAAAGACAATCGTTACCTCTGCGTCTTTTGCAGGGTTTTTTGACTTTCCGCCATTATAGATAAGATTTGCAGACTTTTCAGCCCTCATGTCCTTTACAGAGCTTTTTCCAAGCACAAAGCACAATGCATCCATTACATTGCTCTTTCCAGAGCCGTTTGGGCCAAGAACACAGTTAAACCCCTCTCCAAAGACCATCTCTGTCTTTAGTGCAAAGCTCTTAAAGCCCTTCATAAAAACCCTGTTTATCTTAGTGACTCTGGCCATGTTAACTCAATTGATTGGTAATATTTTATTTATAAACCTTTTGATTGTGCTTTTTGATAATTTTTTCTCAAAAACTTTATATACTAGTTCTGCATGACAGTATCATCCTATTAAAAGAGGTGGGGGAATGATCAGGACAAAAGAGGATGCAAAAAAGGCTTTGGAGCCTTGCGAATACCATAGCGAATTCTATATGTGCGACGGAAGAAGGGTTAACAGCATTCCCGAGCTTTTAAAAGCTTTGAGGAAGACGAAAAAAGAAGTTTATGAATACCATGTAAACGAGTCAAAAAATGACTTTTCTATGTGGATAAACGATGTTTTTCAGGATTCTACATTGGCGAGGGATATTTATAAGCTTTCCAAAGCATCTGCAATAAAAAAGATCCAGCTCAGAGTAAAGGAGCTTCAGAAAAGGTCAAAATAAAAGTTTTTTTGTTTCTTTCTGGTTTTTCTTCTTACTTATTGCTGTCTGTTGCCTCTTCTGCCCTTGTTTTTGGAAGCTTTATAGGGCTTGGAAGCTGGACATCCCTGCTCATTATCAGAGCTTCTACTGTTGCCTTTGAAAGAATGTTGTTGAATATGGCCATTTTTATATCGAGAGGAACATTTTTGTCCTTTTTATACTGCTTTAGAAGCTCTTTGTTTTTTTCAGAATCATCAACCCACAATACATCTCCTTTTATATCTATGTTTCCTATCTCTGGCTCATATTTTGTGGAATAGTTGAACTTGAAGTTAAGCGCAGTCTGCTTTGAATCTGCCAGAGGAATCTTTGCCTCTTCAACTTTTTCAAGGCTCAAATCGTTCGCAATAGTGACTTTGCCTTTTACAATATTCTTTTTTTCTGCACATATTTTCCTGAAAGTAATTCCAACGATTGCCATGTATAATCACCCTTTACTTTTTGTTGTATTTTAAACAGTGTTTTAGTTGAATCTAAGAAAAAGACTTATGTTTATAAATATTTAGGTGGTGAGAAACAATAGCTGCATCAAGCCATTCTCAAAAATTCAGCTTTGCAGAAAATCATGCTTAGCAGGGAGTTGCTGGAGATCTTTTAATTATGCCTTGGAGTATAGTAAGCTTCGACGTTTTGTTCAAGCCCTTCGAATCCAAACTCTTCCAAAGGAATATTTACCAAGCTTGGAAGGACTCCGTGCTCTTCGGGCAATGCATATTTTAAGAATAGCTCCTCTGCTCGCTCTTTGGATACATTGAACCGCTCTTTATTTGCTTCAAAAAATTCCTGAAAGCAGTTATAAATTATTGCTGCCATATCTTGGCGCCTTCCTTGGACTAAAGGAATATCTTGATATTTTGCTGTTTTTGATTCCTGTAAGTCATTATAAAATATATTATAATTTGCAGGAAACATGGTAGTAAATTTTTGATTTGGAAAATACTGAAAAAATATGGATAGAAATTTTATTTCTGTTTTTCTGTTGTTTTCATCTTGCAAAATGAAGCAGTTGTGATCAAGTGCAATATCATTAACAAATCTGTAAGCCGCAGGATAGATTGTTAGTTGCTTTAGTCTTGTGAATTCATCAGGCTTTCCAAGATGAAAATAACAGTTGAGGCATATGCTCACTATTTCTGTGTTTACATTGGCAACTCCTCTTTTTTTTATTTCATTTTCCGCAATTTTGAGCGCCTTTTCATATTTTTGCTGCTCAAAAAAAGAAGCTGCAATTCCTTTCACTTTTAAAAATCTAACTTTTTTTATTTCTGAGTATTTTTGGAGCGCTTCTTCAAATTTTCCCTGCACTCTGAAGCATTCTCCTTTCCAAAAAAGTGTCAAATCCTTAAATTTTCCAGGAAGGAGTTGGTCTATCAGCTGCTGGAATTTTTTTCCAGCCTGTTTATAGTTCTTTTTTGAAAACTCTATTCTTCCTTCCAAGAACACTACATCAGGGTCGTCTTTTCCTGCAATTTCCTTGCAGATGTTTGTAAAAAATTCTGATTCTTCAATGAAATTCAACTGCATAAGATTGTAGGCCATGTCTGTTTGGGACTCCAGAATGCTTAATTTTGCCTTTTTTTCAAGCACAATTCTGGAATTTCTGCCTTTTAGAACATCAGAAATGCTCTTCATAAAGTTCCAGTTATAATCTCTGGTAGGCATTTGAGAAAGGTAAGAATCGAAAATAGTTGTGATGCATTCCCTGTCTACTTCAAAGTTTTTCACAACTTTGGCAAGCCTTTCTTCGATGGATGCTGCTTTGGCCACGGTTGGTTTTCAAAAGACTTTTGAGTATTTAAACTTTTGCACTTGGCTTATAAACCCTGAAGAACTCTTTTATAAAAGCATCTGCGACCAAAGAATTTTCTATTATAATAATATTTTCATAGTTGTTCTCATCAGCATTTTTGGTAGGATTGTAGGAGCCTGTAATAACTGTCTTATTGTCTATTATGAAAACTTTGTGGTGCATGTTGTATTTGTTAGTGTCCCAGGCAACACTTACGCTGCAATTTATAAGCTTTTCATACTCACTATAAGTGTTGTTTTGGCTTTTTTCCATAACACCCATTACTTCTAGGCTCTTGGACTTTTCTATTATAAGCTCTCCAATTTGGTCGTCTGTGAAAGAAAAAGCCATGAAATAGATGCTTTTGTTAGCTTTTCCCAACTCTAAAAGCACTTTTTGCTGGCAGCTGTCTCTGGGGCAGAAAAAATTTTTTACAGAAAAATTGTTGAAAATGATTTCAGGAAAAGGAGTTTTTTTATCCCTGCTGTTTTTTATGTTTTCAAACTCGTTTAAATAGTTTTTTGCAAGGTACTCTGACTCAAAAACAAGCACATTATTGTTGTTGTAAAGCTCTCCCCTGAATGTTGGGTTAAACGAGCCTGTAATAACTATTTTTTCAGAAACACAGAACTTGTTGTGCATAAGGCCTTTGCCATGGATTTTTGTGCCGTAGCCATCAAAATTGTCTTCATCCAGCACAACATCCACTTTTTTTGATTTTAAAAACGAGTAAAAATAAGGGCTTAGGTCATAGAATGCACACTTTGAGTTGCTGCTTATTTTTTCCAAAAAAATATCGGTACAGTTTGTCTCAGGGCAAAAATATATTTTCAAGCTTCCGTTTTCAGCCGCAAGAAGATCAGAAGTGTTGCTTTTGGCCTGGTAAAAAACCAACACCAGAATTATTACAGCTGCGGCAACTGCGAGCGCAAAAAGGTATTTTTTCATAAAATTATTTTGCTGCTTTTTTATTTAAACCATTTGCATAAATTTTTGTAAATTTTCCGGAATCTTACAGAATTTTTTGGCCTACTCCTCTCCCTGCTCGCACGAGTCTGAAGGCTGCTTGTATTCCAGCTTTTGGATGCACCATACATGGATTGGATGAGCAGGCTTTGAGCCGTTGGGATCCCTTCCAACAGAGTACCTGCAGTTGAGGCAAAATATTTTCTGAGAGTCGCCCATTTTCTTACCCAAGCAGGATAATGGTTTCAAAAGTTAAAAAGTTTGCTATTTTTTGGCTGCAAAACCAAAACGTTTTTATAACACCGAAGTTTTTCTTGACTCACAGGTGGTGGACTTGGCGCAGGATGCAAGACTAAAAGTTGCAGAAGCAATACAAGATGATGTAAACAAAGGCATTGTAAGAATTGATTCATCTTTTATGCACCAGATAGGGATAAGACCAGGGGATATTATAGAGATAAGAGGGGAAAGGAGCACTGTTGCAATAGCAGACAGGGCATATCCAGGAGACATAGGTCTCAATATAATACGAATGGATGGTCTTATAAGGAGAAACTCCAAATCAAGCATTGGAGATCTGATTTCTATAAAAAAAGCTGAAGTGCAGGAGGCAAAAAAAGTCATAATAGCTCCTGCAAGGGAAGGAATTGTTATACGGGCAAACCCTGCAATTTTCAAGCAAGGGCTTCTTGGCAGGGCCGTTGTAAAAGGGGATGTTGTGAGCCTTGGCGGAACAAGGAGCAGGAGAAATACACTGAGCAGCAGCCCGTTTTTTGACGATGTCTTTAACATGATTGATGAAAGCATGATGGGCTTTGGCCTTGGGGACCTGAAATTCATAGTTGCAGACTCTTTTCCAAAAGGTTCAGTAATAATTGCAGAAAGCACAGAAGTTATTTTTAACCCTGAAGCAATAAGCCTGAAGGAAGATAAAGTAATAGATATTTCTTATGAAGATATAGGAGGACTGGAGGATGAAGTAAAAAAAGTCAGGGAGATGATAGAGCTTCCATTAAGGCATCCGGAGATTTTTGAAAGACTCGGAATAGAGCCTCCAAAAGGAGTGCTTCTCCACGGGCCTCCTGGAACAGGAAAGACTCTGCTTGCAAAGGCAGTTGCCAATGAGACAAATGCAAACTTTATACTAATAAACGGTCCTGAAATTATGAGCAAATATTATGGCCAGAGCGAGGAAAACCTCAGAAAGAAGTTTGACGAAGCAGAAAAAAACGCTCCAAGCATAATATTCATAGATGAAATAGACGCCATAGCCAGCAAGAGGGAGGAGACCCATGGAGAGGTTGAGAAAAGGGTTGTTGCCCAGCTCCTTGCAATGATGGACGGGCTGAAGGCGAGGGGAAAAGTAGTTGTTATAGCCGCCACAAACATTCCAAATGCGCTTGATCCTGCACTTAGAAGGCCTGGAAGGTTTGACAGGGAGATAGAGATAGGGGTCCCAAGAAAAGATGGCAGACTGAATATTTTGAAAATACACACAAGAAATATGCCTTTGGCAAAAGATGTTGACCTTAAGAGGCTTGCAGATATTACTCATGGGTTTGTAGGGGCTGACCTTTCCAGCCTTGCAAAAGAAGCAGCCATGACTGTGCTGAGAAGGGTTCTTCCAGACCTTAAGCTTGCAGAGGACGAGGCAATACCAAAGGATGTGCTGGAAAAGCTTTATGTAAACCAGAAAGACTTTAAAGAAGCGCTTAAAGTGGTAAGGCCTTCTGCCCTGAGAGAGGTGCTTATAGAAAAGCCAAACATAAAATGGGCAAGTATTGGCGGGCTTGAGGATGTAAAGCAGGAGCTTATAGAGGCAGTGGAGTGGCCTTTGAAAAATAAGGAAGCATTTACTCGCCTTGGGGTAAAGCCTCCAAAAGGTGTTCTTATGTATGGTGCGCCAGGGACAGGAAAGACCTTGCTTGCAAAGGCAGTTGCCAATGAAAGCGAGGCAAATTTTATCCTTGTCAAAGGGCCTGAGTTGCTTAGCAAATGGGTGGGTGAAAGTGAAAAAGCAGTGCGCAAAATATTTCAAAAGGCAAGGCAGTCCAGCCCTACAATAATATTTTTTGATGAAATAGACTCTCTTGCTCCAAGAAGAAGCGCAAGCTCTGACAGCAATGTCACAGAAAGGGTTGTTAATCAACTTTTAACAGAGATGGATGGCCTTCAGGAGCTGAACGACATAGTGATTCTGGCAGCTACAAACAGGCCGGACATGCTGGACACTGCGCTTTTAAGGCCTGGAAGGTTTGACCGAATTATCCTTGCACCAATCCCTGATACAAAGGCAAGAGAGGACATATTCAATGTGCACATAAATAGTATGAAGCTTGCCAAGGATTTCAGCCTGAAAAAGGTCGTGGACCAAACCCAGGGATATGTCGGGGCTGATATAGAAGCAGTGTGCAGGGAAGCTGCAATTCTTGCGCTTAGGGAAAACATGAAGGCAAAAGAGGTAAAGCAAAAGCATTTTGTGCAGGCTTTGGAAAGAGTAAAGCCTTCTGTTTCAAAAGAAGTTGAAAAAGCATATGAGTCCTTAAAGGACTATTTCACAAGTGCGAGAGCCAAAGAGATGCAGAAAGAAAAGCCTGATTATCTCGGATAAATGGCTGTTTTTCTATAAACTTTTATAAATAGACAATTTGTTCTGCAGAACATGTCTAATACAAAGGAACTTATACTTGAACTTGAGAAAATGCTTGAGAGCAAGGAAAGAGTAACTATGGAGGATCTGGGGCAATTTGTCCAGAAAGACAGCAAGAAATATTTGAGTCTTATCAGGGAAAAAGTTGAAAAGACCAGAGACGCTGCCTATTGTGTTCTGTGGTCATATCTTTTTGAGCCTCAGGAAGAGGCCTTAAAGATAATGGCTGAAAACCTAATAAATAAAGAACGTAGGATTGATCAAGGCGTTTACAAGAAAGCAAAAATTGCACACGCAAGAAGAAAAATATTTAATGTGGCGCACAATCCTGGACTTCTAATAAACGAGATTCAGTCTCTGTGTGAGAGTTATATCAAAACAACAAAGGGAGAAGGACCGCAGTCTACATCAGACCCTTATTCTGAGAGAGAGGTTATAGATCTAAATCTAATAAAGAATGAATCAGAAGAAGAATCAGAACACATGTTCTTTTATGATCTTAGAGGACGCAGAGGATGTTAGAACTCACTGTATCTTTCCTTTCAAAACCATGTTCAGAGTTTCTTTTTCGTTCATAAGCTCAGCAGTCATGGCTTTGTTGCCTTTGTCAAGGATTACTTTAATGAAAAAAATTGGATTGTGATTTTTTTCGTCAATCCTGTTCGCATCTCCTACTGGAGGAGAATCCACCCTCATTGCGGAGATAAGGTCTTCCAGAGAACTGAGAAAATTTGCCAGCGCATTGGCACTTGTTTCACCTCTTTTATATTTTGGATTTCGCTTCTGTGCAATTGGCAATACTTGTTCTTCAAACAAATACTTCAAATAGTTTAGAAAAGTCTTGAAGTCAGTCTGGGTAGCCACACACTCCTAAATATGCTTAAACTTTATAAATTTTTCTTTAAGCTTTGTAGTGTTTCAGATTCTGCCCATAAAATTCAACGCAGCCCAATATTTTTCAAAACTTTTATAAATGCGCTTTTTCATGCTTAGGCTGAGGTGATTTTCATGAAAAATGAATCAAAAACAAAAAAAGCACAGGGACCAGAACCAAAAAAAGCCAAGAAAAAATCTTCAAAGCTGAAAAAAGTTATTAAGAAGGATCTGGCAAAGGCAAAAAAGATTGCCAAAAACAAAAAAGTGCGTACAGGGGCAGTGATTGCTGCTGGCGTGGCTGCTGCTGCGGCTGCAGGACTGGCTGCAAAAAAGCTGCTGGGCAGGGCAAAAAACAGAAAAAGTCCTAAAAAACGCAGAAAAAATTCCGAAAAACCAGGCAAAATGCAGAAACAACGGAAAAAGATATGGTAAAAAAGACAAATTTTTTTAATAGCAGCCTTTTCTTTCTCTTAAACAAAAAATAAGGGTGGTTTATGTGAAGCCAGGAGATTATGTTGAAGTGGAGTGCGAAAATGAGTCATTGCACGGCATACTCATGCCAAGCTCTCAGAAAGAGTATACAATAATAAAGCTCAGCTCAGGATACAATATAGGAATTCATAGGAGAAACATCCAGAACATAATTGTTGTGGAGCAAAAAAAGCCTTCTGAAGAAGATAAGGATGCAATAGAGCAGAATGAAAAACTTCCGAAGATTTCAATACTGCACACAGGAGGGACAATTGCAGGGAAGGTGGATTATGAGACCGGCGCAGTTAGCGCAAAATTTTCTCCAAGCGAGCTTTTGAAGATGTTTCCAGAGCTCAAGGACATTGCAAACATTGACAGTAAGCTGGTAAGCAACATGCTTTCTGAAAACATGAATTTTGAGCACTACAACATCCTTGCCAAAGCAGTACAGAAGGAGATAGAGACAGGTGCAGACGGAGTAATAATAACCCACGGCACAGACACAATGCACTACACCAGCGCAGCGCTTGCTTTTGCGCTTGAAAACCTCAATATTCCTTTAATACTTGTGGGGGCACAGAGAAGCTCTGACAGGGGAAGCTCTGATGCAGCGAGCAATATAATATCTGCAGCTGCGTTTGCAGCCAACTCAACTTTTAAGGGAGTTGCAATATGCATGCACGAGGACCAGAATGACAAAAACTGCATAATAATTGATGGGCTGCATGCAAGAAAAATGCATTCATCCTCAAGAAATGCGTTCCAGAGCATTAACAGGGAGATAATTGCTAAAATAAACTTCCACACAAAAAAAATAACTTACCAGAAAATGGCTTCTCTTCAGAATGCCCAGGCAGCACTCGAGCTAAAACTTTTCAATCCAAAACTAAAAATAGGGCTCCTGAAGGTACACCCAAACATGTGTGAGGAAGAGATGAATTTTAAGCACTTTGACGGGCTAATGCTGGAAGGTACAGGGTTGGGGCATATGCCTATAGAGGAGACAGATGACTACACAAAGCAAAACGCAAAGATATTCAAGCATCTCGGAGAGATTGCAAAAAAAATTCCAGTTGTGATGGCTTCCCAGACAATTTTCGGAAGAATTAATATGAATGTGTACAGCCCTGGAAGAAAGCTCAAGCAGATTGGTGTGCTGGGAAATGGGCTGGATATGCATCCTGAAACAGCGTTCATAAAGCTTGCCTGGCTTTTGAGCAATTATGACAAGGAAAAAGCAAAAAAGCTTTACGAGCAAAGCCTGAGAGGAGAGATAAGCGAAAGAAGCGAAAAAGAAGATGAGAAGCAGGACAAGCCAAAAAAGTAATTAATAGCATAACAATTTAAGATTTAATAATATAATAGCATAATAATGTGAACAAAAAAATGGAGCTTGACTACAAAGATCTGGGACTTAAGTGTGGGTTGGAGATACACCAGCAGTTGGATACAGGAAAACTTTTCTGCAGCTGCCAGTCCAGCCTGGTGGATGAAGAGCCAGATTTTGAGATAACAAGAAACCTGAGGGCTGTTGCAGGTGAATCAGGAGAAATAGACGTTGCTGCACTCCACGAGCAGAAAAAGCAAAAAGTATACATATACCAAGGGCATTACCAAAACTCCTGCCTTGTGGAGCTGGATGAGGAGCCCCCGCATGAAATGAATCCTTTTGCGCTTAAGATAGTTCTTCAGGCCTGCAAGATGACCAATGCAAAAGTGGTCGACCAGATACAGGTCATGAGAAAAACGGTTGTGGATGGAAGCAACACTTCAGGATTCCAAAGAACTTCTTTGGTCGGCATGGATGGTCACATAACAGTTGACGCAAAAAAAATAAGAATACCAACAATCTGCATAGAAGAAGATGCCTGCAGGATAATCCAGAACGAAAATGATTTTACTGTTTACCGGCTTGACAGGCTTGGAATACCCCTTATTGAGATTTCAACCCATGCAGACATAAAAACTCCTCAGGAAGCCAAGGATGTTGCAGAGTACATAGGGATGCTGTTGAGAAGCACTGGAAAGGTAAAAAGAGGGCTGGGAACAATAAGGCAGGATGTAAATGTTTCTATAAAGCAAGGCTCTCGTGTTGAAATAAAAGGCGCCCAGGATCTGAGGCAGCTCAAAAAAATTGTGGAGCTTGAAGCATTGAGGCAGAAAACACTTGCTGAACTCAAACAAAAAATAAAGCCTGCAAAGCACGCACCTATCATAACAGACCTTACAAAAACTTTCAGCGAAACAGACTGCAACATTTTGAGGAACAAGGCAGTTTTTGGAATAAAACTCCAGGGCCTTGCGGGATTTTTGGGAAAAGAAATACAGCCAGGCAAAAGGCTCGGCTCAGAGCTCAGCGATTATGCAAAAACCGCAGGCGTGCAAGGCCTTTTTCACAGCGACGAAGCGCTTGAAGGCTATGGAATAAGCAAGCAGGAAATAGATAATGCAATAAAGGAGTTGGAAGTTGAAAAAAGCGACGCTTTTGTTCTTATAGCAGACAAAAAGGACAGGGCAGAGCTTGCGCTGAACAAAGTGATTGAAAGGGTTGCGTTGCTGAGCGACAGACTGCCTGAAGAAGTGAGAAGAGCTAACCAGGACGGAACATCAACCTATCTCAGGCCAATGCCAGGAGGAAGCAGAATGTATCCTGAAACTGACATTCCCCCCATAATGCCCGGCAATGAAGAAATAGAAACACCTCTTCTTTTGACAGAGAAAAAGGAAAACTACAAAAAAGTGTTTGGATTGAGCGATGACCTTGCAGGGCTGATAGTGAAAAAAAATATTCCTTTGGAAAACTTTACAAACCAGTACCCAAGCATAGATCCTGTTTTTCTTGCAGAATACTTTACCATACTTCCAAAAGAAGCCAAAAGAAGGTTTAATACAGAGATTGATGTTCATAAGTCAGCGCTGGAGTTGTTTCCAAGGCTTGAAAACAATGAGCTTCCAAAAGAGGCAGTGCTGGAAATACTAGTTGACATGGCAAAAGGCAAAAAAATAAACTGGGATGGCTTTAAGATAGGGGAAGATACCCTTGCCAAGCAGCTTAAGGAAATAATTGATAAATACCCAAACATTAATCTGCAGGCGCTTATGGGAGAGGCAATGAAGGCACTGAAAGGAAGGGTTCCTGGGAAAAAAGTCTTGGAAGAGCTGAAAAAGCTGAAGGATGATAAAAAGTAATTTCTTATCTTTTAAAACCAAAACCTTTATTAAAACAATAATCTAATCAGGCTTTATGGACTGGTGGATTGTGGTTATGATTGTGCTTATCGTGGCTGTAATAGCCATTTTCATACTATTGAAATATCATGCAAGGGATCCTCCAAGAAAGATTTCTGCGTACAACGACATAGTAAGCCCTGCGGATGGAAGGATAATAGAGATTCTCCCTTTTGACCATACAGACAGGATGACTATTGAAAAAACCATAAGCAAAGTGATTGCCCACTCAGAGGATGTTGCAGTAAAGGGAGTTATGGTTACAATATACACAAAATGGAACAGCATCCATTATAACAGAATGCCCATTACAGGAACAATCCATAAATGGAGGCAGGTTCAGGGAAAAAATTTCTCTCCCAGAGATTCGGAAGCACTCATAGCAAATACAAGGACAGAGATGGTTATAGAAGGAACAATAAAACTAAAAGTGATACAGGTTGCAGGAAATTTCTTGAGTGCAATAAAAAATTTTGCAAAGCCAGGTCAGACATTGCAAAAAGGCGCAAAGTTTGGCAACATAAGCATGGCGAGCCAGACAGTGCTTATAATTCCTGATTCTGCAAGGCTTAAGGTAAAAGAAGGCCAGGAAGTAAGCGCAGGCCAGACAAGCATTGCAGACTTTCAGACAGAGCAAAAGACAAGAGAAGGGCTTCTTGGCTGAAGAGTACTGGAATAATGTTACAGAATATTTCCTAATAATTAAATAGTTACTCACCATAATCCTTTGCATAAAGGTACATTCCTGCGCTCCATGCAAAAGGATGCTCTGCCTTGTAGAAAAGCCTTTGGACAGGCTCGCCATTTTTTTCGTACACTTCAAAAACTGTGCCGTATTTTTTAAAGGCTTTTTCCATGTTTGCCAGAACTTTTTCTGCCTGCTCTGGATGCCCTGATTTTTTTAGCACAGCTGCATCCAGTCCGCTTAGCCACAGCCAATAAAGGCTGTCGTGATAGTCTGAAAGGTCCACAAAGGCAAGCTCAGGGCTCTTCATTGTTTTTGGATACTGCTTATTGGTGTTAAGAATTCCTTTCTCGCTTCTTATGCCGAATGAGTTTGTGCTTTGCAGTATTTTTTCTGAATGGTTATTGCTTGCTATGCCCCAAAGAACTGCCAAAAGATTTCCGTCAGAGGAAAAATATTCAAAATTCTCTCCTTGAAAAATAAAGTCATCATAATAGTTTCCATTCCAGAAAATTCTGTTTATTGACTCATTTATTTTTTCTGCTTTTTCAGAATAGGTGTTGTTCAAGCCTATATATTCCTGGATCTTTCCAAGCGATTCCGCGGCTTTGTAAAAGCATACATTGCTGTATAAAACCTCTCCTTTTTTCTTTATCGAGTCTGTCCAGCCCCCATATGCATCTTCTTCAACCAAAAAGTTTTTGTCTGCATCTTTTTTCTCCAGCCACAAAAAAGCGTTTTCTAATCTTTTAAAATTGTTTCTTGCGAATTCAATGTCATTTGTTTTGTTTGTGTAGTGCTCAGCGATTATAATCGCAAGGCAGTTCTGGTCAAGGGGAATGTTGCTGTTTTTGTCTTCGTTGTAAACAGGAACCTCCTGGCCAAGCTGAAACCCCGCCAGCTTGAGAATGTAAAAATCTTTTTGGCCAACCCTTAATGGGAGCTGGCCGTCATTTTTCTGGCCTTCCAAAAACAGCTCCAAGTTTTTTTTGACAATTTCCTTATCTCCTATGCTTAGTGCGCCAAAACTTGCAAAAAAGCTGTCCCTTGCCCAGTAATCCTTGAACTGGTGCTGGCCTGCATAAATCCCTTTTTCCCCATAATTATTTTTTAAAGAGGCCTTTGCAATGTCTTCGCCTGAAACAACAGAGCTTTTAGGGGTTTTTGGCATGGCAATAATTATAGCAAGGAGGAGAATGAGAAAAATTACTGCAACAATAATCTTTTTCCCTGCTTTTATTTTTCTGTTTTTTTGCGCCATTATTCCTGAAGGTATACCTTTACATTTTTATTTATTCTTATATACCTTCTGAAAAGCCTCCTGAAAAACCTTTTTATGTCAAAACCAAAATATGCCAATAGCAGAAATCCCAGTGAAACCCACACCACGTCTCTTGCCCGTATTATGAATGATACGCCTAGGCCTATGCTTGATTTCAGGCTGTTCAGGCTTGCAGCAAAGACCTGCCCTGCCTCGAGCGAGCCAATTGCTGCAGGAATCGGCAGAAGCAGAGCTATACCAACAAAAGATACCATTAGGAATATCCCGAGGACACTGGTTGACTGGCCAAGTATTTTAAGCACAAAAAAGTACTCAAAAAAAGTCAGAATGACTCCTGTAAATGCAAGGACTGCGGCGGCAACAAAAGCAGTCTTTTCTTTTTTGTAAAACCTTATGCTTATTTTTTCAAAAGAAACAATTTTTTGCCTATATTTTTTTACTATTCCAAGCCTGTCTAGACTTGTTATGCTAAGTATTTTCAGCAAAAAATCTTTTCCCTGCAGCATTCTGGAATAAAAATATATGATGAGGGCGCAGAAAATTGCTGCTATCAGGATCATAAGATATTTTGTGTCTGAAGGCAGAGCCAGCCATGTTATGGCTGCCAATACCCCTATCACAAATGTTATTCCTGAAGATGATGCGTCAAAAGTCTTGTCCACAAGCATTGCTGACAAAGATTTTACATAGTCTACTCCTCTTTTTTTCAAAAGGTTGGCCATAACAGGCTCTCCACCAATCCTGGGACCTGGGGTAACATAGCTTATGCAATAACCAGCCAACCTGTAAAAGTAAAGATGCCAAAAAGGAATATTTATACCCATGCTTTTATTTATAACATACCATTTAAGTGTAAGGACACAGCTTATGAGAAATGAAACAGCTATGAATCCAAGAACTGCCCATAAAGATGCATTTTTAAAGGGATCAAAAACTTCGCTGGCTGAAAAGCTGTTCAATATATAAATAAAAGAAACCAGCCCAACTATTATCGTCGCAAGTATTAATGCCTTTTTCACGTTTTTCCCTTTGTTTTCGAAAGCGAGCCTGCGGGGAATTCCGGCTTGATTCGAACCCCGGACCTACTGCTTAGGAGGCAGTCGCGCTATTTGCCCAACCTTGTCATTTGCCCTGAATAGGGAGAAGGTGCCCAGGCTGCGCTACAGGCTCACAATCCATACGGATTAACCATACCTTTTTAAATATTTATGTATCTTTAAAAGCAATGTATTCGCTGAAATCAAGGCCTGAGGACTTTATAGTAAGGGAAATAACAAGCATAAAACTGTCTGAATCCGCAAAAGCAGGACAGCATGCAGTTTTTGTGCTTGAAAAAAAGGGCTTGGCAACAGAACAGGCTGTTAATGGACTGTGCAGACGGATGAAAATATTGAGAAAAAACATAGGCTACGCAGGCCTAAAAGACAGACACGCTGTAACCTCGCAATACATTTCTATAAAATACGGCAAGAAAAGCTTTGAAAAAACAGTTTTCAGAAATTTCTCTATACTATTCAAGGGATTTTCAGATCAGGGAATTGCTCTTGGAGATTTAAAGGAAAATAGTTTTGAGGTTGTGGTAAGAAATATTGACAAAAATGAGCTGGAAACTTTCAAAAAAAACTTTAAAGAGGCGGAAAAAAATGGAGAGCTGTTTCCAAACTTTTTCGGACCTCAACGATTTTCAAAAAAAAACAAAGAAATAGGAAGAGCACTAATTAAAAAAGACTTTAAAGCTGCAGTTGGCCTTCTAACAGCCAACAATGGGCAGGACAAGGAAAATCAGGAAAGCAAAAGTGGCTTTTATGAGAATGAAGTTGTGAAATTTTTATCAAAATATCCTAGGGATTATGTTGGGGCACTAAGGCTGATTCCAAGAAAAATACTAACTCTTTTTGTGAACTCTTACCAGTCATATATTTTTAATAAAGTGCTTGAAACATGCCTATTAGAAAGGAGCTTTTCTTATAAGAAGTTTAAAAACACAGAAATTCCAATTGTTGGTTTTGGATCACAGATAAATCCTTTAAAAAATGTTGAGGATGCAAAGAGTTTGAAAGCTTATAAATTCCAGGATCTCAACCCAAACAGCCTTGTTTCAAAAGAAACTCTGAAACTTATGGGTCAAGAAAAAATTCTTCCAAGGGATTTCATCGTGCGCCAGATCCCTGAGCTGTCTTCAGAAGGGACTTCCAGAAAGGCGTTTGCAAAGGCAGGGAAATTATCTGCGGAAATAGGGAATGATGAGCTGAATGAGGACATGAACAAAGTAAAGCTCTGCTTTTCTCTTCCAAAGGGCAGCTATGCCACTGTTTTTGTCGATTGGCTCTTCAGGGGCTGATTATTTTTTTAAGCTGCTCAAAAACATCTGCTATAGGCCTTTCCCCGTTTACTTCAAAAAATATTTTTTTTTTCTTGTAGAACTCTTTTAATTGCTCTGTCTGCTCATGGTATATCTGGAGCCTTTTTCTTACTGCTTCTGGCTTGTCATCATCCCTTTGAATGAGCCTGCCACCGCATTTGTCACAAATTCCGGGCTTTTTTGGCTTTATGTAGATTGTGTTGAACCCTTCTCCACAGTCCTGGCAGGAATACCTTGCTGAGATTCTTTTTACTGCCTCATCGTCGCTTATATTTATCTCTATTGCAAAGTCTATCTTAACCACCCCTTTCAAAAACTCTGCCTGCTCTGTATTTCTCGGAAAACCGTCAAGAATAAAATCAGTAAAGTTAACTTTTTCCAGTGCTTCTTTCACAATCCTGAAATTTATGTCTTTAGGCACAAGCACTCCCCTGTCCATATAATCTTTAAGCTGTTTTCCAAGCTTTGAGTCTTTTGCAACCTCTGTCCTGAAAAGCTCTCCTGGAGAGATATGCTTTAAGTGGTATTTTTTTACAAGAAGACCTGCCTGTGTTCCTTTTCCGCAACCCTGAGGTCCAAACAACAGTATGTTCATTTTCAGCCAAAATACCCCGCTGCTTCTTTTCTCTGATTGTCTTTCTCAACCCACTTTCTGCCTATTTTTGAAAAGATTTGTTCAATATATTTTTTATTTTCTGAGAAAATCTTGTGGCAGTCATTTATAAGCCTGCAGTTCTGCTCTTCTGAAAAATCCATGCTTTTTCCAAAAATTTCCCTTCTTTTCCCCATAAACGCCTTAAAAATCTGGAAAAGCTGCTCTTTTTCCTTTTCATCCACAAAATTGCACTCATAAAAGCTTTCAAGGTTGGAATCAGAATGCAGCGGAGCCTGAATTTTTTCGCACAAATACTCAAATTTTTCATCAATTTTTTTGAGGATTTCCCTGCTGATATACTTTGATTCCTTGATTTCAATGTCAAATGACGCTTCAAGCTCTTCTTCAGGAGGAAGGCTGAACTTTTTCTGAATTTCAGCATATTTCATTAATCAAAGAAACAAACTGCTGGTATAAATATTTTTTTGTGGCTGCGGCTGAATTCTGGAAAAAGCTTGGCAAATAAGGATTATCAAAAATAATCAAAATATATATTACAAATATAATGCAAAAAGATTACAAATATAATACAAATAAAACAAAAAAACGATAAATTTATAAACTATTAATAGTCTAAAATAGCCTGGCAAAATATAGAAAAATATAAATACTACAAATATAAGACAAATAAAACATATAAAAATTACAAATGAATTACAAAGATATTGAGAAAACTATTTACATTTTTCAATAAATGCAAGATGATAATATGAAGAGAAAACAGGAAAAAGACATGGAAGTTATCAATATACGCTTTCCTTCTGGGCTAATATCTATACTTGATTCTCTTGTGGATAATGGGCTATACAAGTCGCGGAGCGAAGCAATAAGGGAAATGCTAAGGACAAGCGTCCAGGAAAGATAGGCCAATAGGAAATACAGATAGAACAGAGAAAGAAAAAGAATGGCAAAGAAAAAAGAGCAACTCATAAGCATAAGAATGCCTTTGGCACTTGCAAACGAGCTTAGAAAAGAAGCCAGAAAAAACTTCTCATTAGACCTAAGCGAGCACATAAGATCAATTGTGAGGCAGAAATGCCTTACTCTTGTCGATCCCTATTCTTCTGAAATGCAAAAGTTCAGGCAGGACATAAAAAAAGACCTTATCCAAAAAGCCAAAACAAAAACCCAGCTTATTAATGATCTAAAAAGAATCACAGAGGAGCTTGCAGATGACTAGCATAAAAAAAGCAAGATGCACAGTGGCAATAACTGCATTTGTCACCTTTTTCCTAGCTTTTGCCGTACAGACGGCAGCAATACAGCTAGTAAGCCCTGTGCAGGACCACTGGACAAATTACCCCCAAGTCCGGTTCGAGTTTTTGCTTGAAAATGCCAGCCAGAACAGCACAAATTCTTCACTCCCTGACTGCAGGCTCCTGCTGGATTCTATACCCCAAAACAGTTCCCTGCATAATCAGACACAGAACAATTCACAGGCATACTACTTTATTTCAGAAATAACACAGTCAACAAAAAACTGGAGTGTTTACTGTTTTCACAGCGCAGCAATGCAAACCAACCAGTCCGATCAGACTAACCAGTCAAACGAAACAAATCAAACTGACCAGCAGAAAGCTAAAATATTTTCAGAAACAAGAAAAATAACTCTTGATACAGAAAGCCCGAATGTTGCCATAACATATCCTCTGGCTGGAAACTATGAAGAGGATATCCAGGCCATAATATTCAGCGTAAATGACAACAAGGACGAAGAGATTGACTGCTTTATTGATCTGGAGTCAAACGAGTACCAGACCCATAAAGAGGAAAAAGTCCAGAACAACACTAACCATACTGTTGCTGTAAGCCTGAAAGAAGGAAGCTATGCACTATCAGTAAACTGTAAAGATAATGCACAAAACCAGGAAACAGAATCCAATAATTTTTCCATCGACTATGTTGACCTGTTCTTCCAGGTGAACTTTGACAAGTCAGAATACGCCATAGGCCAGGCTGCATATTTTGACATACTGGCAACAAACCAGGCAGACGTGTACATAAACATAGTTTCTCCAAACAGTCATAGCTATGTATGGGACTACAAAAAGCAAAACTACCCAAAACATGAACAGCTGCCTTACACAAAAAAAGCAGGAATATACAAAGTAACAGGAACCATGACCTTTGAGGGCTCAACACTAAATATATATAAGGAAATAAAAGTAAACAGCAACATAAATGCAGAGATATCAGGAGACAAAATCCTTACTAAAGGAGAAAAGACAACCCTTGAAGCAAAAGTATCAGGAGGAATAACGCCTCTTTCAGTAAAATGGAAGCTCTCCAACGGAACAACTGTAAACAGCAACAAGTTTACAAGGCTCTACAACAAGACAGGAACATTTGAGGAAACACTTCTGGTTAATGATTCAGAGGGAAATGAATACAGCAAAAAGGTTGAGATAGTTGTAAAAAATAAGTACAAGCTCACAATAACTGTCAAGGACTACAAGACAAAAAACCTGCTCTCTTCTGCACTAATAGAAATAGAAGATAAAAGCAACACGACAAACAGCTCAGGAACAGCAGCATTTGTGATGCAGGAAGGAACAAAAGACCTTTTTGTCTATAAGAGCGGATATAAGGACTTTGAAAAAGAGATAGCACTTGATAGCAACAAAACTATAACAGTAGAGCTGCAGCCAGACGACACAAGAAAGCCTGTCATAAAGCTCATCACTCAGGATACAGAGTATTTTGAAAAAAATGCTGAGCTGGAATTCCAGGCAACTGACGAGGGAACACTTAAGTGCAATCTTTACCTTAAGCAAAAAAGTGATGATTGGTACTATCTTCAGGATATAATATTTGACATTAAGGACAGCAAAACAAAAAAGTTCATAATAGAGAATCTGACAGGCACAGATTACGAGTGGAAAATAGAGTGCATAGATGCTGAAGGAAACAGCATATTCAGCGAAGAACAAAGCTTTTCATTATTGGATGACCAGACAAAGCAGGCTATTGACAGCATAGAAGAGTATGAGTCAGAAATAGATAAAGCCATCGCAGAAATTGAGAATTTTGGGAAGGAAGAATCTGAAGCTGCAGACGGAATAAATTATAGAGAGATGCTTGATAATGCAAAAAAAGAAATAACAAGAACAAAGAGGGACATCAACAATCTTGTATACAGGAAAGATCTAGATGAAAAGCAAAAGCAGGATGCGCAAAAAGAGCTTGAGCAGAAAATTAAGGAAACAATCCAAAAAACACCTATAGGCCTCAAGGTAAAGTCTTCAGAAACTTTTGTAAAATATTCTGATGAAGACCAGATAACAGATGCTTTGCAAAAAATTGCAGGCAATCCCAGCAAAAAGCTTATTGAAAAGAACAAAAAACTGCAGGAATTTATAACAACTACTACAAAGGTCAGCATAATTGATCTTGAGTATGAGTCCAAAACAGAAAAATTAACACTTGTTCAGAAGACAATAACTTATGATGGCCAAAACGAAAAAAGCCCGGGACAATTTATAGCAGAAATCATTCCGAAAGAGTTTGCTGATTCATCTGATGATATTGTTATCATGAACGAGCACAGCATAATAGAAAAAGACCCTATAATTAGGTTTGGGCTTGAAGAAAAAATATCATACTATGTTAAAGCAGAAAAAAGCCTGGCCATAGTTCAGCAGTCCGCAACTCTTTTGCTGGCAACAGATGAAGACAGCCCTGGCACGCCAACAGGATTTTCAATCAGCTCAATAACAGAAAAGATTCCCATAGGCAGCACAGGAATTATAATAATTCTGGTAACTGCTGTGCTGATAACAGGCCTGTTTATGTACAAGTTTGGGGCATTTTCAAAAAAACCTAAAACTCAGATAAATAAAAAGCAGGCCAGACAAGAGCAATCCCAAACACAGCGTGCATTTCAATCCAATGAATTACAGCAAAACAGCAAAAACAGAGTGTCCCTTGCTAATGTTTTTGCCAAGCTGCTTTCAAAACTAGCCCCGAAGAACTCTGTTACTGATTCAAGAATGGACTTCCTTATAGGCCAGGCATTCCAGCTTTTAGGAGTAAGCAATACTGAAATGGCGCTCCAAAAATATACAGAGATATCTCTGCACTACGAATCCCTGAACCCTCTTGCCCAGCAGAATTACCTTCCATCAATAACCCAGCTGTGCTATTCAATAGATGTGGGGACTGTAAGGCAGATGATTGATACTTTGGAATATGAACTTGCGACTGGCAACACTGAAAACTCCATGAAAACATTCAACAACATGGATGCAGTCTATTCCAGCCTTCCTGAAGAGTACAAAAAACAGGTAAGCAATGAGTATTACCAGATCTACAGCAGAATAGAAGAAATAAGGTCAATAATACTGAGCAAACTTAGGTTCCAGGATGAATAATAAGCATAACAAAACCAAAAGGGCAGGTGCGGAAAAAAAGCCAAATACAAAGCTAGATACACTTCTGGAAAAAAAGGGCAGGCGCAAAAAGTATTATCTTTTTTTAATACTGCTATCCCTTCTCCTATCATTCGCAGGGCTTGTTCTTATAAAAAACTATTCAGGATTTGCATCATTTGGAGGAGAGGCAGGATACATATATGAGGTAAACCTGTACTATGAGGGAAACGCAGATATGTGGTCAGGGCTGTATGGAATAGCATTGAGATTTGATGCCTATCCAGACGATTGGCAGGTAGCTCTTTTTGGAGCGCAGATAAAACAGCAGATATTTCTTTTTACGTGCCTGCAGCCTGGAATAAAACACGAAATTTATGCAAGCCTGGCCAATAAGACAGATATAGATTGGGATACGCTTCAGCCTGGAACAGCGGATGACATAAACACATTTTTAGGACTTTCCAGCACAGACTATTTTTCAGCCACAAACATGTTTACAGAAACAATAAACATAAGCGTAGGGCCCAATAGCTATGTAATACCTGCAACATATACACTTGTATATAATTCATCAAACACCACAAGGTATCCAATAGGAATACTGAAAGACGGACTTGGAAACCTGGTATTTGTATCGCCAATAAATGACACAATAGACTTCTGCTATTATGGAGGAGCATGCAACTACCAGATGCTTCTTCCTGTAAGAAACGGCTCAGGCCACAATGAAACCTACAATTTTTTTGCAGATCCATTTGACACATGCAGCGCAGGAGAGCTTCCGGAAATAATAGATTTTACTGAGGTAACTGGAAGAGTTACTGACTCTTCAACAGACAACCCTATAGAAAATGCTCTTGTAGTAATAGGGAACTATGCTAACTATACCAATGTTAATGGATATTATGTGATAAGAATACCAATAGACTATTATCACATATTTGCATTAAAATCAGGATATGATACTTACCACAACACTGCCAACTTTTCACAGCCAAATATAACCTACACACACAATATTGCGCTTTCACCAAAAAAAATAGGTGATTATACACGCCCCCCTTCAGACAACAATGAAAGAGAAGTGCCCACTCCTGCATTAGTAGAGCAGCCAACAGTAATAAATGCTGTCGCCTATCTGATGTCTATTGCTGAAATCAACAGAAAGATAAGGCAGGGGAATTTTGTGCAGGAAGTAATATATTTTCTGAGTGTTGTGGAGTACGGGTTTGACATATTATTTGACATACAAGGTGAGGTGTCAGAGATTATTGATATGGATTTAGACTATATTTCCCTTGATTCTGGTAATCAAAAAAAACTGACTCTTACAATTTTTGGAAAAGGCGAGCCAAGAATATTAAAAGGAAACCTAAGTATTAGAGGCGTAATTAACAATACAATACCAATAACAATCGAAATACTTGACAAGGAGCTTTTACCTGTTGAAGCGCTTATAATAAACGTTCTTCCTTACAAGCAGTCAGTAGATCAGGAATCTGACTTCAGATTCAGGGTAAATCTGAATAACCTTCTCACAGACCAGCAATACCCAATAAGACTTACTTATACTATACAGGATGTTGAAGGAAACACTACATATTGGACAGATGAGGAAAATGTATTTATTCTAACATCAATTACAAGAATAAAAAGCTTGAAGCTTCCAAAAGAAATGGTGCCCGGAGATTATATAATAACAGTGTCAGCAGAATATCTTGGACTTTCCTCTGCGTCGACTGCAATTTTTGAGGTTGTGGAGCCATTCTATATGTACAGACTTTTTGGAATACTTCCGTTATGGATGATATTTTTGGCTTTCCTGATAATAGCAATATTTTTTATTGTTTTCACAATTTGGAAGAGGCAGGCTAAGGCAAGAAAAAAATATAAAATGGCTGTTGACTTTGGGGATCTTCCAAAAATGGGACCATTCAGCCTTTTTGTCGGCAAGGTTGCAGAAACACCAAGAAAGACATTCTTTGACATGACACAACTCAAGATGCACTCAATAATTGCAGGATCAACAGGCAGCGGAAAATCATTCACAGCACAGGTTATGGCAGAAGAGCTGCTGGAAAAAAATGTTGCAGTTATAGTGTTTGACCCAACAGCCCAGTGGACAGGAATGCTTAGAAAGTGCAAGGACAAGGCAATCATTCACTCCTACAAGTACTTTGATATGAAGCAGGAAGAGGCAAAGCCATTTAATGGAGGGCTGCGCCAGATAACCAATCCTTTTGAAGAAATAGAGCTTGGCAAGTATATAAAGCCTGGCGAAATACAGGTTTTTGCAATAAACAGGCTTGAGCCTGAAGACATAGAGGTTTTTGTTAGCAACACAATACGCCAGGTGTTCAGGCAGAATTTTGGGGAAAGCAAGGAGCTGAAGCTGGTATTGGTGTATGATGAGGTGCACAGGCTTTTGCCAAAATTTGGAGGCTCAGGAATAGGGTTTTTGCAGCTTGAAAGGGGATTAAGGGAGTTCAGAAAGTGGGGAATTGGAATAATGATGATTTCGCATGTGCTGAACGATTTTGTTGACCAGATAAGGGCAAACATAAGCACCCAGATACAGATGAAGACAAGAGATGAGAATGACCTGGAAAGAATAAGAATAAAGCACGGCCAGAATATTTTCAGATCCATGGTTAAAACAAAAGTCGGCACAGGGCTTGTGGTGAATGCAGATTATAACAGGGGAGAGCCATACTTTGTAGAATTCAGGCCAATAAAACACGACCTAATGAGGCTATCAGAAGAGGAAATACAAAAATACAATGAGTATAACAAAAAAGTGGACCAGATAGAGTATGAGATCCAACAGCTGGAAGAGCTCAAGCAGGACACGTTCAACCTGAACCTTGAAATGAAATTGCTGGTAAAAAAGCTGAAGGAAGGAAGCTTCCACGTTGTTGATATATATCTTGAAGAGATAGATACAGAGCTGGAAAAAACATGGAAAAAGATTAAGAAAAAGCCAAAGCAAAAACAGATAAGGCTTATAGATAAAAAAGAAATAGAAAAAGAGATAAAAAAAGCAGAGGAGGAAAGAAAAATATTCTTGGCAAAGCAGGAAAAGGAAAATGCAAAAATGAGTATTGTCAGCGCTCAAAATGCCTCTCCTCAAAAGGATCCTCCAGAAAAAGAGTTTTCAAGAAAAGTTGACCTTTCCAAGGCCCTGAATTTTGACAACGGCGCATCTGTCCAAAGCCTTGAAGAGCTTTTTGATGCAATTTCAGGAATGACTGATGAGGTATTCACAAAGCATGTTAACGCAAAAAAGAATGAAGTGGCTGATTGGGTAGGATATGCTTTGAAAAATAAGAGCCTTGCAAATAAAATAAGGCAGCACAGCAAAAGAGAGCTGATGCTTGAGATACTCAAATCATTCAGAGAGCAGGCAGAATGGTTTGGAGAAAAAAAATGAGCATGCAATCCAAGAAAATACCAAAAAAAGGAGCAAAGAAAAAACTTATAAAAAACCATTTCCTATTGCAAAGAGATAAGGAGAAAATAGAAGAAAAAATTTCAGGAATCAAAAAAAAGATAAGTGTGCTTAGAAAAAATGGGAAAGATTTATTTATCCAGGAGATAAAGCTTAGGGAATTGGTTCCAAAACTCAGAATAATAGCTGAAAACCCTTCAAAAAAAAAGTTTTCAGAGTTTAAAAAAAGTCTGGATAAACTAGAAAAGGAAATAACTGGGCAAGCAAAGCAAAAAATGCATGACCAATTGAAAGAATACTATGAGGATAGGCTGAAACAGTAATTGCTAAAAAAAGAGGTGTACAGATTTGAAGCTGTTTAAAAAAAAGGCTGCAGACGAGCAGGATGAAAAATTGGATATTAATCCCAATGAGAATATAAATATCCAGATAGCAAAGCTCACTGCAAAAGTGGAGTCAATGCTTGACATAAGAAAATCCTACTCTGAAAGGTTCTCGCTAATGAGCGAGCAGATTGGAGAGCTTAGGGGGATGATTCTTGACAACTCAAAGCAGATACAAAAGACAGAGGTTGCATCTTCAAAGGCAGTCGACCTTGTGAATGAGGTGCAGCCTGAAAAGTTTATGACGCAGCTAAGGAAAACAGAGACAAATATAGAGTCATTAAAAGCAGCTCTGGAAACAAAAGAGTCCATAATGAAGGATATTACTGAGGAGCTCCAAAAAATAAGGAGGCAGATGTCTTTTTACAGGGGGATAGAGCAGGTCTCAAAGCTGAATGACGAGATAAAAAAAGACCTTTTGAACATAAAAAAGACCCAGACACAGGTTGAAAGGCATTCGGATAAGGTTGAGTCAATATTCATAGACCTGCAGAAAAAATACGGCGAGCTTGACTCATACTCAGCAACCCTTGCAGAGCTTGAAAAATCATCCCAGCAGCTCACAAAATCTTTTGACAAGATAAGCTTTCTTGTTGATGAAAAAGCAGACAAAAAGGAATTTGCAGACATGAACAACAAAATGCAGGCGTTCATGACAGAGTCCAGGCTTGAAAAAATGAAAGAGTTTACGCACGACATTCAGATTTTCCAGAAAAGAAGCGCAGAAAACTTTGAGATACTGAAGACAGTAAAGCAGAGGACTGACGACCTTTACCTTGCTTTTGAAAATGCGGATATGCACACAATGAAAATAGTGCTTAAGAATCTTGAAAAGGAATTTGACCTTGCGAAGATAGATGCTCGGAAAAACAAGCAGATAATTGAAGAACTGTTATCTGAGCAGCAAAAATATAAAAAACTAAACTTGATAATGCAGAACCAAACAACTTTTAAGAGACAGATTTTCCAATTGGAAAAAACACAAGCTACTCTTCAAAAATCATCCAGAAGAATAGGCACTGCACTTTCAGAGCTGGATACCCAAAAATCCAAAATGGGCGAAATTGAAGCCACGCTTCAGAAAATAAAGGCGAAAACCCACATTCTTGAAAAGCAAAGCGCACTCCAGCAGCTGAAGGGGATGGGCAAGGGGATTGACAGGCTTCAGAATGCCTTTGCAGGGAAAAAACCTTCTTTAAAAAACGCAAAAAAATTAGTTAATGAGCCGCGAAAGAAAAACCGCAAAAGCACATTGAAGAAAAACGCAAAAAAGCCTCTCAGAATAACTAAAAGAAAAAAAATTAATGCAAAAAAGAGAAGATAACACTAGCTTTTCAAAGGCGCACTGCTCTTCTGACTGGCATTTATTGAGCTTTCAATCCTGCTCTTTTTTTCCTTGAATGCATTTTCGAGCAAATTTAACTCCTGGCTGTTTCCTGAAAAATAACTGCTCAGGTTTTCCTTCTGATAGTGCATGAGTAGCCCTGTATTTGCATAGATGTTGGATTTGTAATAATCTTTGACATCTGAAAACTCAAGCACTGGCTTGTTGTCTGTATGCAAAGGCACGTTTTCTATGAGTTCTGCAATATCCTCTTCTCCAAGAAAAAGCATCGATCCAAAAAAATATTCATCACCTATTTTTATGGAGTCAAGATCTTCTCTGACTTTTGCATCCAAGCTGTTTATTTTTTTAAGGTCTACAGATAGCTTTTCAGGAGTTCCCACAAGCACTGCAAAAGTTGTCATTCCCCTGCTGAACGTCCACATTGTTGTATGAGGGAATGCTTGCCTGAAGCTTGCAGTTAAAATCTGGAGGTCTCTGAACGACAGATGAGACAAAGGGATCCAGGCAGCAGCTGTTCCATTTTTTTTAAGAGTGTTTTTTATAACAGAAAAATAGTCTGTTGTGTACAAATAGGGATTGCTCTTGTATTTAAGCCCTGTGACATCTGTAACTATGACGTCAAACTTTTTGTCAGTTGACTGCAGATAGTTTCTTGCATCGTCCACGATTATGTGGAACGACCTGTTTTCGATAGCTTCATGGTTAATATCTGAAAACTCTTTGTTTGCATAAAGAACTTTTTCCTCTATTTCAACGGCATAAACCTCCGAGCCATGAAGGAGCATGCTGTGGCTGGTGACTCCTGTGCCGTAGCCGACTGTCAGCACTTCATCATGGCTTTTTGCAACAGCCAGAGGTATATGTGCGAGCATTTTTGCATCAATAATTGCAGCCAGGCTCGTTCCTGCCACAGGCCTGCTGTCGATGTAAAGAATTTTGCCGGTTTCAGGACGATTTTTGTCTTCGCTGACTGTTACTGTTGCAGAAATGCCCTCTTCGTAAAAAACTATCTTTTGGTTTGAATTAAGCGCCTTGAAAAAATGTCCAGGATTCAATAATACTGCAACAAAAAAAACTATGAATAATATGAAGAGCATGGAAGACAAGATTACTTTTTTGTCTTTCAATGAAAATAAACAATTTTTTGCCTGCGCTATTATGCTGAGAAAGGAAATTCCTGCGACTAAGACACTAATTATTACAAGACCTATTCCAGAAAATTTTATTCCAAAAAAAGGTACAGCCACAAACCCAGTAATTATGCTTCCCAAAACAGCGCCTATTGAATTGTACAGCAATGCATTTCCTGTTTTTTGGCCTGCTTTTTCTGCATTTTTTGAGTAAAGCCTGACAAGGAGTGGAAACGATGCTCCAAAAAACAGGGAAATTCCCGCTGAAATGATAAACCCGACACTTAACTCCAAGACAATCGAATTCTGCAGGATATCCAACAACCAGTTTCTGGTGCTGAAAAAAGCAAGTACAGCCGAGCCAAATGCTGCAGAACCAGTAAAGAGCACAAGCAATAAATTCAGCCCTTTTCCTTCATCGGATTTTTTTCTAAAAACAAAGCTTCCAAGGGCAATGCCTGCTATGAACCCTCCAAGTATTGCTGTGAAAGAGTAATTTGTTGCTGTACCAAATATAGAAACAAGCCTTGCCCACAGCAGTTCAAACCCCGCTGTTAAAAATCCTGTAAGCATTAGGATGAAGGGAATAATGCTTCTTTTTTTGCCAGGAATTTTAGGCAGATTTTTTGGCAAAAAAGTTTGCATTTTATTGGTTTTGTTTGCTTCTCTATTTTTGGCGCTTTTATAGAATCCTTTCTTTTTGCTATATGCTGCCAGGTTTAAAATAGTTATTGCCAGAAATATGAGAATGTTTATGGACAAAGCAACCGCAAAGCTCTCAAATACTCCGAAAATCCTTACAAGAAAAAAACCTACAGCAACAATTCCTAAAACTGCGCCGAAGCTGTTGGCATAATACAAAGCGCTGAAATCCCTTCCGAGGCTTTGGCTGCTTTTCAGGAGGTGCCTAGCCAGGACAGGAATTGTCCCTCCCATGAGTGCACAGGGAATTATGAGGATTATGAATGCAATGGCAAACCGCACTGTGGAAAATGCATAGAAAGAAAAATGATTATATGCATAGTTGTGAACAAATCCAAAAAAGTCCATCCCCAGGGCAAAAAATGCGAACAATGAAAAGGCACTTATCGCAAGCTCTAAAAATGCATATAATTTAACAACATCAACATTTTTTTCAGAGATTCTGCCGAACAAAAATGCACCAATGCCCAGGCCGAGCAGAAAAACGCCCACAACTGTTGCAATCGCAAAGCTGCTAACTCCGAAAAATACTCCCAGAACCCTAAGCCATATAATCTCGTAAATAAGCCCTGCAAATCCTGAACAAAACATCATCAAGTAAACCAGATTTTTATTTAGCGCCCAAACCCCCATATAGATTGAGTATTTTTGCTCTTTTAAATCTTTTTTGATAAATTTTCAAAATATGAAACCAAAAGGTTTAAATATTGCGATTCCAAAAAAATGAGTTATTATACTAAAAAAGGTATAATATTATAATTTGTTAAAAACTGTTTAGCAGTATAAGGGGTAGGTGGTTGATAAGCAAGTTAGACCAGCAAATACTGAGCACATTGCTGAACCATCTAGATAGGAGGCTGTCAATAAACCAGATAGCCCAGATTCTCAAAAAGTCGTACCCAAACATCTACAACAAGACAAACGAGCTTATAGACCTTAAGCTTCTTAAAAAGGAGAAGATTGGAAAGGCAACTGTCTGCAGGCTGAACATAGAGAATGACCTTTTGAGGAACATCCTGAGCCATATGGATATCATAAAGAGGGATGAACTGATGCATGACAGCCCCTTCTTAACAAAAATTGCTGAATCACTTGACTCTGCCAGCCCCAGCATTGGAATAATAACTGCATTTTCATTTGAAGGCATGGTGGGAATATGCATTCAAAAGAGTGAGAGCAAGGCTGAGCTCGAAAGCTTTCTATTATCGAGGCTCTCAAAACAGGACTGCTCTAAAATAATAATTTTTGACAAAAAGTCTTTGATGAACTATGTGGTCCCGGAAATAATATCAAAAAAAATAATCCTTTCAAACCCTGACAACTATTACAGGCTTTTGTCAGAGATAAAATCAGAATCACTGTTTGACTGAAAAATGAAAAAATCAGATTACAGGTCAGGAAAAGGCACACAAATTATCCTAATACGCATAGTTATAGCGTTGGCGCTGCTTTTGGTTTCAGCAGAACAGATATGCGCATCTGTAGATGGCAGCATAACTATTCAAAAGCCAGAGCTGCTTCTGGGTGAACAGGCAATTATAAGCCTGGATATTGGGAATATGGACAATGTTGCGCTTGTAATAAGCTCGCCAACTTCACAGTATATGCATCTGGGAACAGAAAAAAGCATTGTGTTCTTTCCAGATTCAGAAGGAGTATACACTGTTGCCCTTCATTCTGGAGATAATATAATAGACTCTGCAGAGTTTTTGGTTAAATCTCCAGACGGAAGTGATGTTATTCAGAACTCAGAACAGGAAGACTGGCAATATTTCCAGCAGAATCTTCAGAAAGATGCAGGCAAAATAATAGTTTTGGAAACGCAGGACAACAAGGTAAATAATCAAATGGATATCTCGTTGGTGCTTAATGATGATTATTCTGATGTCAAGATAATAATAAGGTCAGAAACAGAGCAGTTTGTTTTTCTCGGGGCATCAAGCGAAATTTCTTTTGTTCCAAGAAAAACAGGCTACTATACAATACAGGCTTTATCAGGCAATGAGCTTTTGGACCAGGCACAATTTTTTGTTTTTGGGATGGAGGAAAATTCAGTTCCTTTACAGCACGAGGCAAATGTCCAGGAGCAGCAGCAACCTAAGCATGGAGAAATGGCAGGATATATTGCAAAAGACATTACAAATTCTGGAGAGCTCGAGAGCTTAAAGGCGAGATTTGCAGGCATAAGGTTTGAAAAACTTGAGCAGCTCACTCCAAACTCAGCTACTGACCAAAACAATTTGCAAGGTGCGGCTCTGGAAGATAAATTCAATTTGATTGTTTCAGACACAGAAAACAAAACAAGGGCAGAAATAGTTGGAATCGAAAACATTACAAACATAACAGCTATAAAAATACTCTCCAGCAATGAAATAAATGACCCTGATTACACTTTTTCAGGTGATGCAATAGGTATAGAAGGAGCAGTTATAGACAGTGCAAAAATAAGGCTCAAAAAGGATGCGCAGACAGATAAAATATTGTCATGCAAAGATTTTGATTATAACTCCAACACCTGCCCAAAATGGGAAGAGCTAAATCCAGTACTAATTCAGGAAGACAATTTTGTGGAGTTTTCTGTTGAGCACTTCAGCCTGATAGCACAGGTTGCCACATCAGGCATGCCTTATTCTTTCACAGAAAACATTGTCAAAGACTCAAACGGCTTCCTGCACATAGTTGATAGGGATACAAGCACTGATCTGAATTACTGGAACTCTACAGATAATGGGCAGACGTGGAACGGACCTGTTGAGATAAGAGCTGGCACAGCGCTTAGTGGAAACCTGTTGATTGCCTCGAATAATACGCTATATGCTATCTGGAGGGATGACACTTATTATGCTTATTGGGCAAGCAAGCCTGAAGGAGGCTCATGGACAACTCCTCAAATATTGTTTAATGGAACTGCCCAGGATTATCCGTTGTATGCAGCTGCTGCAATTGACTCAAACGACGTGATTCATCTGTGCCTTTCCACAGGAGAATTCAATGACGACCCAAACAATGACTTTCTCATATATTCAAACTGGTCATCCTCTCAGGGATGGTACAATAAAAGCGAGGAAGTAGTTGGGTATTTGGGAAAAAAATTCATTGGAATGTGGGTGAACAATGATACGCTTGATGAATCAGATTCCTGCGATCTGGAAGTTGACTCGGAAAATAA
>JBFYMA010000017.1:0-3619 GCA_041305085.1 Nanobdellota archaeon
GTAGCACCTTAATTCTAAGTAATGATTAGAGTCTTCTTCAAAATTGATCAACTTACCTTCGTAATCCCATTCAACCCATCCTTGAGGCGTACCGTCAAGTGTTATTTGATATTCACAATAATCTATTCCCAAATCACAAACACTTTGATCATCTCTTGCTGAAAATTGAAGATCTGTTTCAGATGTTACCCAAAAATCGCATGCTCCATCTTCTGAGTTTCCTGAAGGATTTGTACATTGTTGATCTATAGGAATTCTTGGAGTGCTGACATGTTTTTCAATAATTGGGTCTGAACAGTCAATATCTAACTCTGGATAATGATATCTGATATCCCCTGGCTGACCCATATCAAGTGTTCCTATTTGAAAAATTGTTGTACACTCATCTTGGGTAAGTGTTGCATTGAAAAAGAAGTCTTTTGTTTGGTTTGTAAAAATTCTTTGTGAGCTATTTCTTGCAGTTTTGTACTCACAATAGCCATCATAGAATAATGCAAGATCCCATCCTGTTGGTGGTTCACCACATTCAAACGTACTTATCCCAGTAAGATCAGAAAATATTCTTACCTCAAAAATTGGGTCAGGACCAAGGTTTTCAACATGCACAGTAAACTCGTTCGGTATGTTTCCACAATGCGCTGAATCCGGAGATATAGTTACTGCAGAATTGTGCACTGTTATTATCGGATCATTGTCATCTGCAGAAACAAACGCTGCTGCGAACAAAAACATCACAAAAACCATTAAAGAAAAAGCCATCTTTTTACTATATTCTCTTACCATAAAATCTACCCCCTTCTAAAAATTTTTTAAAATTCTTTTGTGCTGGAGAAGTGAACGTAATATTTAAAGCTTTGCATTATTTTGGGACAAATAGCGACGTTAACATTGAAAATTTTCGTCGAATCAAGTAGTGAAAAATTGTGCTTTTTTGATTCTGAATATTCTATTTTAACGTTTGTTACTTAACCATAGTGTAATTCAAAAACAATTCCACAACCAAAACACATTTAAAGAAACAAATACCAATCATTCATATGATTATTTCAGAGGTGAGGGGAAGGCAGGTTCTGGACAGCAGAGGCAATCCGACTGTTGAGGCAGAGGTTTACTGCGGCCACTTGTTCGAGCGCGCAATAGTTCCAAGCGGTGCAAGCACTGGAAAGTTTGAGGCTTTGGAATTAAGAGATAATAAAAAGGAGTTTCACGGCAAGAGCGTAAGAAAAGCCATCAGCAACATAAAGCTTATTTCTAAAAAGGTTTCAGGAATAGAGGTTACAGAGCAGGGGCTGATTGACAAGACAATGCTCGATTTAGACAATACTCCAAACAAGTCAAAGCTAGGGGCAAACTCTATACTTGCGGTCAGCATGGCCTGCTCAAGAATGGCTGCACACTCTTTGAATATTCCTTTGTATGAATATATTAACAAGATTTTCAAATACGCTCCAAAGTACAAGCTGCCTGTGCCTTTTGCAAACATCATCAATGGAGGGAAGCATGCAGAAGGGGACTTAAAATTCCAGGAGTTCATGATTGCCCCTATAAAGGCCAAGAAATTTGCAGATGCTGCAAGGATGTGCAGCGAGATAACCCAATCATTAAAAAAAATCATTGCAGCAAAATACGGCAACTCTGCAACAAGGGTTGGCGATGAAGGAGGGTTTGCGCCTTCATTGAAAGATCCTAGGGAAGCGCTTGAATTGATTGGCAGCGCAATAAAAGAGCTGGGCTACACCAAAGAGGTAAAGATTGCCATGGATGCAGCTGCTTCAGAGTTTTTTGAAGACAACTATTATCTTGCTGAATCAGGAAAAAGGCTCAGCCCTGGCGAGCTTGTGGATTATTACAATGAGCTCATAAAGACTTTTCCAATAGTTTCTCTTGAAGATCCATTTGATCAGACAGACTTTGATAGCTTTGCAGAACTGACCAAAAAATCAAAAATACAAATAGTTGGAGACGACCTTTTGGTTACAAACGTTGAAAGAATAAAACAGGCAATTGAAAAAAAGAGCTGCAACTCCTTGCTGTTAAAAGTTAACCAGATAGGCTCGCTTACAGAGTCATTCGCAGCTGCAAAGCTTGCCATGGAAAACAACTGGACAGTCATGGTGAGCCACAGGAGCGGTGAAACAGAGGACGCGTTCATTGCAGACCTTGCAGTGGGCCTGAGCACTGGCCAGATAAAGCTTGGCGCACCTGTAAGGGGGGAAAGAACCTGCAAGTACAATCAATTGTTGAGAATTGAGGAAGAGCTTGGAAAGCACGGGTTTTATGGCAAGTGGTAAACTATCTGTATTCTTTTAGCTCTTCCCTGCTAAGCCCCTCAAGCTCATGAGGAAAAACAATCCATGAATCTGTTTCTGAAATATAATAATCAGGCTTTATATTAGTCAGGTTGTTTTTCGGCTTGAAAAAAAGCGAGGCAATCCTCACATCCTTGCCTCCGTTGATATGCTTCAAAAGGGCTTCTGCTGTTTTGCCTGTGTCAAAGATATCGTCAACTATGAGCACTTTCTTGCCTTGCATCTTTTGCAGAGATTCAAGGCCTTTGAACACCACCTGCTTTCTCACGCCAATGGAGGTGTAGGAAACAGCTTTTATGGAGTTGTGCTCAATATCTTTTCCTCTGTGCCTGAAATACTCGTGGACTATTATTCCAATAGGCGCCCCTCCCCTCATGAGCATTATGAGAAAATCAGGCAAGAACCCTGACTCAAAGATTTTCTCTGCCAAAAGAAAAGACTTTTTGTATAATTCGTCTGCTGACAAAAAAATCTTGTGCATATTAAAAAAAAGTATACAACCCAGCTTTTATATAAAGTTATTGGTTTAGCCTTTCAACCTGCTCTATCTGCTCGTAGATGTTTTCTATGAGGTCAAAGTTTTTTGCCTGTTCAAGCGTAACCCATGCATAGTCAACAAGCTCCTCTTGGTTAAGCTTTACCTCTCCTGCCAGATGGTCTGCAAAAAGGCTCACTATTATTGTTGAGAATCCGTTTGGCCTGATAAATGCAAGGTTGCTCACATAGCCAATATTTTCTATCTCAAGGCCTGTCTCTTCTTTTACCTCTTTTTTCAGCACTCTTTCAAAAACACCAAGCCAGTGATGAGATGTATCTTTTTTGCTGCTGGCAAAATCTTTCAGCTCAACTTTTCCTCCTGGAACGCACCACTTTCCTGGAAAAGCCTTTTCACTATGGCTTCTCCTGCAAATAAGGTATTTATTTTTTTTCCTTATTATTCCTGTCACAGCAACATAGTGCGCTTTTTGCCTTATGTCTTTTATAACTTCCATAAAAAAAATAATTTTCAAACAATATTTAAATAATTCCTCGACTTTTCCCGACCAAATGGCAGCCAGCCTTGAAAAATCCGAGCGAAAAAAGATTTTTTCCTTATTTGCAAAAAACCCTTTGCTGAAGTTCAGCGAGATAGAGCGGGCTATAAAAATAAGGTCTAACATGGTCTCATATCATCTTGAGCAGTTGCAGAAAAACGGGCTTGTGGAAAAAAAAGGGTTTTTTTACAGGCTGACTTCTTTTGGCGAATCGCTTATTCCGGAGTTTTCAAACATTGGTTCAAAAAAACTTTCACCCCTGCCCATAGTTCTGGC
>JBFYMA010000018.1:0-3276 GCA_041305085.1 Nanobdellota archaeon
GGTCTTGCTGCACCAAAATATAGCATGAGGCGAGCCAGGCAACACAGAAAACTTTGTTTTCTTAGTGGCGTTCGCTACGCTCAGCACACAAAGCGACCAAAAGGAGACTCCGGATGGAGCCCCATAGAAATTGTTCAGACGGAAAGTACTGCAAAGATTTTTAAATAGAAGTGTCTAAGAGTAAATATGAAAAAAATTTTTGCACTAATTATTTTTATCTCACTGCTGCTGGCAGCCTGTACATCAAACAAGGAGGAGGTGCCGTGCAAAGAGTTTGCCGACAGCAATTCAGAAGACAAAGAGTGGCTCACTGCCAAGTGCTTTGAGGAGACTGCATTGGAAAAAAGGGATTTGATGGTCTGCAGTTACCTGGGCAACGAAGTTTCTTCCAAAACAGGCGAGCTGAGGGTGTACAGCAGGGCTTCGTGCAGGAATCTTGTCAACAATGCGCTTGCATACTCCTCTAAAAACACAAAATACTGCGAGCTTATAGATGAAAAAGCCAAACTTTTCACAGAACCTCCCGACATAGAAATAAAGGATTTTGAAAAGCTCAAAGACAGATGCAGAGATTTATTAAACCGCTGAAATTTAGAGCAATATTTTTAAACAGTATGCTAATTCTTTTATTGGTGGGCTTGTGGTCTAGCGGCTGCTGCCTTTAAAGCCTTATTTAAGAGCTTTTGGCTGCTGCAAATGACACTGCCTTCACACGGCAGAGGTCGCCGGTTCGATTCCGGCCAGGCCCATTATAGAAAATTCACCATGACTTCAAGGCTGTCCTGGGTTGGATACTCCTCTACAATGGCAGGAATCATCCCAAGCTTTTTTATTTTTTCAAAGTTTTTTTCAACAACCTTAGGGCTTGCTATTATTCTTGGCTTGAAAATATCAATGTGCATTGAACTGTTGGAAAGCCTCAATAAATGCAGAAGCTCTTTCTTTTTTTGCTTCAAAACCCTTAAGAAACCATCTTTTTCCTTTTTTGATAGTTGTGCAAGCTTTTTTGTGTAGCCAAACCCTGGCTGCAGTCCATCTGGATAAATAACTCCTCTTATCAGTGTTCCTTCATCTGTCTCGACGTCATAGGGCTTTATTATGTTCTTGGCCCTTTTTTTTATTCGTTTAGCCATCTGCCTGTCCTTGCTCTGCGAGCTGCAGTAATGAATATTGTAATCTGCATTTTTCTGCGCATATTCCAAGAGCTCTTTTGCTGTCTCTTCGCTTTGTTTTACACCATGGCTTAAGGAGTTTTTGACTTTGTAACCTCTTTTTTCCAGTTCTGCACAGTTTGTGTGGCTCATCTCAAACTCGTTAAGGTTCATAAAATCTATTTTGCCTTTACAAAACTCCATCAGCTCTTTTATATTTTGTTTTAGTTCAGGAATTACAGGTATTTCGACTGTTTTTTCCCAGCCAAATTCTGTCAACAGATGTATTCTTTGCCAAAGCTTTTTATCCTCAAGATAAGGATGAACCCTTATTTCATCAAGTCCTGCATCGAAAAGCTTTTGCAGTGTTTCTTTGTTCACAAGATCCAGAGAAGTGTAGAGGTGGATGTGAAATTTTTTTCCAAACTCACTCTTAAGCTTTTTTATGAACTCAACAGTTCTGTCCAGCCTTGCAAGAGGATCCCCTCCTGTTATGCCGACGCCTGTTGAACTGCAAAGCCTTATTTCTTCTTTCAAGTCCTCAAAGCTTGCTGTCTTCCACTCATTGGCATAAACATCATCTTTTTGCCATTTTTCCTCGCTTATAGGGCAGTAATAGCAGTGCCTTGGGCAGATTCCAGTAACAAAAAGCACTGTTTTGCTTCCTTCAAGGCAGTCCTGGCATGCCCTGCTAAGATTTCCTATCTTTGCGTCAAAATGTTTTGAGAACTCTATTTTTGCCATTTTACAAAAAAAGCTTTTGGTAGTTCATAAAAATAATATTGCTTGCTTCTTCAATAGTAATTTTTTTTATTTCTGCAATCTTTTTAAGGGATTCTGCAATAAATCTTGGCTCGTTTCTCCTGATATCACTATAGGGGCTTAGAAACGGGCCGTCTGTCTCTGTAAGAATTTTTTCAAAAGGGCACAATTCCACAATTGTCTGGAAGTGCTGGAGTTTTGTTATATTGCACGGAATCGAAAAGTACCATCCATTTTTTATTATTCTCTTCACAAGATGCTTTCTTCCACCAAAGCAGTGCATGACTATTTTCTTGTAATCAAACTGCTCCAAAAACTCCACAGTCTCAAGCTCTGCATCCCGTGAATGGATAATTATTGGCTTGTCAATCTTTTTTGCCAGGTTCACCAGCTTTGCAAGAGATTTTTTTTGTTCTTCAAGTTTTCCTTTTATGTGATGGTTGTCCAGCCCTGTCTCTCCAAACGCAATAAACTTGTCCTTATTCTTTTCCATGAATTCAAGCTCTTTGTCAAAATCTTCTTCTGAGTGCTCCAGAACATGGGTTGGATAAAATCCAAGTGCAGGCCTGACTATGTCATATTTTTCTGCATATTTTAATGCCAGACGGTTGCTATCAGGCTGTGTGCCATTGGTGATTATCATTTTTACATTGTTTTCTTTTTGTGTTTTGATAAAATCATCCAGATTGAATGGATCTTTATCATATTCTCCGCCGTAAAGGTCAAGGTGGCAGTGCACATCAACTATTTTCATAAACCAAAGAAGAAAACTGTTGTTTTTAAATTGATTGGTTTAGTTTTACTATTAACACTCATTTATCAGGAAACCATAAGTGCGGTTTCTGTATTTAATGTTTCCACATCTTTTTTCCGTAAAACTAAGTCGGTAGTTTTCGGAATTTTGCGGTGCTTTTCCCAAAAAAGCACTCTTTGCTCTTTAAGGAAAAGCATGGTTGAGTTTATTGGTTTTCTGTTGCGCACATTACCATATTCGATAATATGATGGCCTTTCCTTTTGTGCTCTTCCATTTTCCACCACCATTTATCTATTCCTGTATCTCCCATTTTAATCACCTAGTTCTTCATCTTCATAAAGATAATCGAATTTTGTTTGCCACATATTGTTTTCCTCCTATCCTGTCAGATTCTCTTATCTAATCAGATATGTTTTTATTATAACAAAAATGCTCCTTCTGAGCAGGCGCTTCAGGCCTCTTAGTTGCGTTCGCTTTGCTCAGCAAAAACAATCAAACTACATTCCCCTAGTTCCATGAAGTAACTATCCCCAAACTCAAGTTGGAGTGCAGAGCAATCAAAAGATTGCTGCACTCTGTGATACTCAACCCTGCGCAATTTTCAATAA
>JBFYMA010000019.1:0-8849 GCA_041305085.1 Nanobdellota archaeon
AAACAACCGACAAATTTTTCTATCCAATCGTTCTTCTTTTTTCATGGTGGAGCTTCGACCTCCACCCTCCTCTGTAGCCCTATGGCTACAGGGGTTTATTAGTTTTTCTACAGAGCCTTAACAACCATAAAATTTATAAACTCATTATTAGTAATAATCACTGGAGGGTTAACATGAGAAAAATAGCATTGGTTTCATTGTTTTTTCTGTTCGCACTGGTAGCTTTTGCATTGCCTGTAAAGGCAGAGTTTGACGTTTCCTATAATATTGTCGAGGATACAATATACCCTGATGAGATTGCGGAATTCAGCGTAACCCTCACAAACTATGAAGATTTTGAGGAATCATTCACGGTATTCACAATTGATCCAAACTGGATTTTGGATGTCCAGCCTGCAGGGGTTTCTGCAGACTCAGGCCAGTCAGCCTCGTTCACACTCAAAATACAGCCCAGACAAGGGCTTCCAACAGGACCTTACCTTGTCCCTGTAAGGTTTAAGTCTCTGAATAAGCCAACAACAGAGGAGTTGGCATTCTTTGTCTACCTTAAATCATACACTCCTCTTGTAGGAGAGTATAAGACTTCTGTTGCTTTGGGTGTAAGAGTGCCTGAGAAGCTTGACCCGCGTAACAAGCTTGCACTGGAGGTAGAGCTCAGGAACAGGAATGGACTTGATATAAAAGAGCTGAATGTCAGGGTTACAAGTGATATTTTCAGCAAGGATTACACAACATCTCTTGGGCCACTGGAGGAAAAGTCTTCAGAAATACTTTTTGATGTTGACCTGCTTGAAAAGCCAGGCATTTATCCTGTAACTGTAGAGATTTTCAGGAACAATGAGTCTGTAAGCAAGGTTGAGAAAAACATAGAGATTGTGGATTACTCAAAGATTGAAGAGGAGTCCTATTTTGTCAGAGAGCTCTTCAAAAAAACAGAATACATAACTGTAAAGAACATAGGCAACGAGAAAAAAACAGCCACAATTGACAGGGAGAAAAACTTTTTCGAAAGGATTTTCACAAAAACAGACCCTTCCAGGTCTCCGCAGAAAATAGATGGAAAAAATGTGTATTCATGGACAATAGTTGGGCTGGATCCATTGGAAGAATACCAGGTTACAGTGGTTGAAAACTACAGGTTTTTGGCATCCATAATAATAATTATTATACTCATAGTTGTGGGCTACTATCTTTTTCGCTCGCCAATAATAACACTGAAACGGGCAAAACTTCTGGCTTCAAAAGAAGAGGATGCCTCATTCATAAAAATAAAGATATTTATGAGAAACAGGACAAAAAAACCAGTCTACAACATAAAAGTCCTTGATAGGGTTCCAAAGATGGCAAATGTTGTTGAGGACTATGATGTTCTGGGAACCCTCCAGCCAACAAAGGTCGTCAGGAATCCAAGGCTTG
This sequence comes from Nanobdellota archaeon, assembly GCA_041305085.1. GTDB lineage: Archaea > Nanobdellota > Nanobdellia > Woesearchaeales > UBA9642 > SURF-58. The sequence goes on from JBFYMA010000019.1 coordinate 1,417, forward strand.
GCTCGATAGTAAGGTGGGATATAGAAAAGCTGGACCCATATGAAGAAAGAATAATATCCTACAAGATAAAGAGCCATCTTAAAATTGTTGGCTCCATAAAGCTTGCCCCATTAAAGGCAAGGTTTGACACAGGTCTTGGAAGGGAAAGGTCAACTTTTTCAAACAGCGTCAACATAGATACAGAAATAATAAGGCAGAGCAATGATCTGAGAGACGACTCAAAAAGGTTCAGAAGAAGAGCCTAGTTCCTGGAAGTGCTGCCATCTGAATTCTGATAGTGGCTGTTCAGCCCTTTGGAGCCGTAAGGCCTCTCCACAGGCTCCAGGTATTTATAGATTATTCCCAATGCAATGGGATCATTTTTTTTAATAAATCTCTTCTTTGTCCACTGGTTTGGATGGGCAGTGACATTGCCCTCATATCCTGGATCAATCCAGCCTGCATTCACAGAATTTGCATGTGAATACTCTGCGTTAAATCCTTGCAAAAAAGGGATTGTGTGCATGATTTTAACTCCGATATTATAAGACAATTTTAGCCTGGGGCTGAGTTGGGTAATCACACTCTCCACAGGGTTTGTCCAGACACCTTTTTCTGTATCTTCTTTTTCATAGAGTTCGTCACCGTATTTTTTGTTTGTGTCAATAATTCCAAAATTCTTTTTAAACCTGTAAATATAATCCCCTGTGTTGAATACAAGATAACTGCCAAGCATTGAGAATTCATCCATGCAAATTTTTTTTGCAATTTTTGCAGATTCTTTAGGGTCTGTTACTGCATAACCGCAGTTTATGTCAGGCTTTGAAGGGTGGAAGAATAATTGGCCAAATTTTAAATGGCTGTAAATCTTTATAGGATTGGGATTCATATTCCACAGACTTACAAAAAATCCTTCTTCGTTCTTTTCAATTAGTTCATTGCAAATCTTTAAACCAAGCCTGCCCCTGCTGCTTCTCAGGTCAGCACTTAATACAAGCCCTTTTTGGGGAATTATTTCTTCTTTAATGAAAATTTCCGCAAAATTTTTGCTGCCAATAATAATTTCCTGGCCTTTTTTGCTCTCAAAAACTTTTGCATACTTGGTCGTAGGCTCAAATGAGAGTATTTTGGAAAAATTTTGCTTAGAAAATGCAGAAAGCTCCTGTATTCCTGCTTCCCAGGACTCTTCATCATAAACCCTCACTTTGCCTACACAAAAATCAAGGCTTCCAGGCTGAATCTGTTCATCAGAAAAGTCTGAATCAACTTTTATAATTCCTTCTTTAATAGCTTTTCTTATCCCTCTGTCAGACCATGCATACTTAAGAAAGTGCCCTGCAAGAGGAGAGATGTGGCTTAAGTCCATAAACAACAGAACACTTTTCGCAATTAAAAAATTACTCCCCAGCCAACCAGCAACATTTATAAACCGACCGCTTTTTCCTTCTATAATCCCCGCTTAGCTCAACGGTAGAGCGTTCGGCTGTAGAAGCAGTTGGACAAACCCTGATGGGTGTGGATGAAGAACTGCCAGTCGAAACCGAAAGGTTCCCGGAGAGCTCTTTACAAAAGACCTCGGAGAAAGTGGGCGACATAAACCCCTTCGGGCTTTAGTCCCCCTTTTCTAAAAGGCTTGTGGAGCTTGGGAAATTCAAAAAGGCTCTTTGAGAGTCCGGGAGCGGGGATTTTTTTTCTTTCCTTGAAAAAACCGAAACGTATTTAAATAGGTGGTTTTTCCTCAGCATACATACCTTGTCGTAGAGGTATATATCAATAATTAATGGGTATAATGTTCAAAATGGGGCGATTTTTTCTTTAAAAATGTATTACAAAGAAGAGAAAGAGTCACCCCTATGCAAAAGTCCCAAAAATCCACGTCGGCATACAACAATGCCCTGGTAGTGTAGTGGCCTATCATGGAGCCCTGTCGAGCTCTAAAGGGCATTGAAAGGCTCCGACCCGGGTTCGACTCCCGGCCAGGGCGTTCCCTTTGGGCCGGTAGCTCAGCCTGGAAAGAAAATTTTTGGGCAATAGAGCACCTGACTTTTAACAATTGTTGAAAGCAATCAGGTGGTCGCGAGTTCAAAGCATCTTTTACAAAAAGCTGCGCCAAAAGCAAGTGACTCCTAGTGCTTCGCACTGAGTCCCTGAAAACAGCGTAAAAGTTTGGAAACTCTCGTCCGGCCCGCTCATAATCAATATAGAGTTATAACGTGATCCAACATGCCTAAACGAAAAAAACGTGCCAAAAAAACATCAAAAGCAAAAGATTTCTCCTATGTTACCAATCACATATTTGTGCCAAAGCATTCAAAGATTTCTGAAAAAGAAAGAAAAGAGCTTTTGGAAATCTATCATATAGATGCTGAGCACCTTCCGAAAATATTCACCGATGACCCTGCAATCCAGGACCTTGAAGTCAAGGCAGGGGATATTGTGAAGATTGTGAGAAAAAGCCCCACAGCAGGGGAAATCGCTTTTTACAGGAATGTAATAGAGGGAATATAAATGCTGCCGCAAAAAAAAGCCAACTCGATTGTCAAAAACTATTTTGCAGAAAATAGCTTTGTCCAGGCAGATATAGAGTCGTTTAACCATTTTGTGGATCAAGAGTTGCAAAAAATTGTTGTTGAGAACAATGATATAGAGCCAACAATCATTCCAAGCAATATTGATGACTTCAAGATAAAGTTTGACAACATATCTGTTGGAAAGCCTGAAATCACAGAGGCAGACGGCTCAAAAAGGCAGATTTATCCTGTGGAGGCAAGGATAAGAAAAATATCCTATTCTGCTCCAATATTTATAGAGGTTTCAGCCCATATCAATGGAGTGCAGAGAGAATCCTTTAAGACCCAGATTGGAAGCCTCCCAATAATGCTGAAATCAAAATACTGCCACCTTCACGGATTGAAAAAAGATGAGCTTATTGCAAAAGGAGAGGACCTGAGAGATCCTGGAGGATACTTTATAATCAATGGAACTGAAAAAGCCCTTGTAAAAGTGGAAGACCTTGCTCCAAACCAGCTTATGGTTGAAAAGACCAATACAGGAATAAGCGAGTACCAGGGAAGGATTTTTTCAGAAAAAGGCTCCTACAAGATTCCCCACAACTTTGAAAAGCTGAAAGATGAGATATTTTATCTGAGCTTTACGCGTGTTAAAAGGATTCCTATAATAGCAATAATAAAAGCCCTTGGAATAGTAAAGGATGAGGAAATAATGCAGAATATAGGGCTCAAAGACAGCTCAGAAGTCTTTATTAACCTTTACGAATTTGTAGATATCAAGACAGAAGAGGATGCAGTTGACTTTGTTGCAAAAAAAGTAGGCATAACACAGGCCAAAGACATAAGGGTTTTGAGGATGAAGGAAATCCTTGACAAGTATCTTTTGCCGCACATAGGCACTGAGGAAAAGGATAGATTCTTGAAAGCAATAAACCTTTGCAAATACCTGAAGAAATTCATACTTGTATCAACAGGAGCTATTCCAGAGGATGATAAGGATCATTACATGAACAAGAGGCTGAAGATGAGCGGAGACCTTTTGGCTGACCTTTTCAGGGTAAATGTAAAAGTGCTCATAGGAGATTTGCTTTACAACTTCCAGAGGATTGTCAAGAGGGGAAAATTCCCAAGCATTAAGGTAATAATCAGGGACAAGCTTTTGACCCAGAGGATTTACAGCAGTATGGCCACAGGAAACTGGGTTGGCGGAAGGACAGGAATATCCCAGAGGATAGAAAGGCTGAATTTTTTGCAGACTCTTTCGCATCTTCAAAGGGTTGTGAGCCCGCTTAGCTCCAGCCAGGAAAACTTTGAGGCAAGGGCTCTGCACAGCACCCATTTAGGAAGGCTCTGCCCAAGCGAGACTCCTGAAGGAACAAACATTGGTCTGAGAAAAAACCTTGCATTGCTTGCAAGCGTAACCTCTGAGCAGCCTGAACAAAAAATTATCGACTCACTTACGCATATAGGAATGGAGCCTATACTTCAGAAATAGCATAGCACAATAATGTAGCATAGCATATGATAAAAAATGATAACAAAACAGCATATATAGCATACTAAAAAAAGTAAAAAAGCAAAATCAACAAGAGCAACAAAAAATGGCACAGGTATTTTTGAACGGCAAAGCAGTTGGAAGCATTGAAGACCCAAAAGCATTTGTGGAAAAATTTGTTGGAGAGAGAAGGATGGGTAAAATAGCGCAGTCCCTGAACATCCTTTACGATGAAGCCACAGATTTCGTTTTTGTAGAGGGAAGCAGGGGAAGAACTGTTAGGCCGCTCATTGTGGTGGGCGAAGGAAAGCCCCTTCTAACAGAAAGGCATATTCAGCAGCTCCAGAAAAATGAGATAAGCTGGCATGACCTGTGCAAGCAGGGAGTTATAGAATATCTTGATGCATTGGAAGAGGAAAGCGCTTTTGTGGCTTTCAGCCAGGATGACCTAACCCCTGAACACACCCATATGGAGATAAGCCCGATGGTTATTATAGGGCTTACAACTAGCCTTGTTCCTTTTGGAAACTTTAACCATAGCGTAAGGCTTATGCAGGGCTCTAAAAACCAAAAGCACGCCATAGGATTTTATGCCACAAACTTTTTCACAAGAATAGATATGGATGTGAACCTTTTGCACTATCCTCAGATTCCTCTTGTTTCAACAATCACACAGGATTTTGAGCAGTTTGAAAAGCATCCTGCAGGGCAAAACGTGATAATTGCTGTCATGTCCTACGGCGGCTACAATATGGAAGATGCGATAATACTTAACAAGGGCTCTGTTGAAAGAGGGCTTGCAAGAAGCTCCTACTATAGGCCCATAAGCTCTGAAGAGCTTAGGTATTCAGGTGGGCTCATGGATGAAATAAGCCTTCCTGACAAGGATGTAAAAGGCTACAGGACAGAGCATGAGTATAGGTTTTTAGAAGATGATGGGCTTATTTATCCTGAAGCCAAGGTTGAAGAAGGAGATGTAATTATAGGAAAAACAAGCCCTCCAAGATTTTTGAGCAGCTTTGACGAGTACAACCTTGCCAGCAGCTCCAGAAGAGAGGCAAGCACTGCACTGAAGCACGGAGAGCAGGGAATAATTGATATGGTTTTCCTCACAGAAAACAGGGAGGGAAACAAATTAGTCCAGGCAAGGATCAGAGATTTGAAGATTCCTGAAATAGGGGATAAATTTACCAGCAGGCACGGCCAGAAAGGAGTTGTGGGAATGCTTGTTCCAGAAGAGGATATTCCTTTTACAGCAAGAGGAATGAAGCCTGACCTGATATTCAGCCCGCACGGAGTTCCCACAAGGATGACAGTTTCACACCTTTTGGAAATACTGGGCGGAAAAGTTGCTGCACTTTCAGGAAGATTTGTGGATGCCACAATCTTTTCTGCAGAATCAGAAGAAGACCTCAGAAAAGAGCTTGAAAAAATGGGTTTCAGGGAAAACGGTGCAGAGACACTTTACAACGGAATAACAGGCCAGAAATACAGGGCAAAAATATTCATGGGAAACACTTATTATCTTAGGCTTAAGCACTTGGTAAGCAACAAAATGCACTCAAGAGCAAGGGGTCCAATACAGCTTTTGACCAGGCAGCCCACAGAAGGAAGGGCAAAAGAAGGCGGATTAAGGCTTGGAGAGATGGAAAAGGACACTTTTGTGGCACACGGAGCATCGCTTTTGCTAAAGGAAAGGTTTGACGCAGACAGGACGACTGTTCCAATATGCGTAAAAAGCGGCTTGATAGGCTATTACAACGCAAAGACCAGAAAGGCAGTCTCTCCAATGTATGGGGAAGATGCAGAGCTTGTGGATGTGGAGGTAAGCTATGCTTTCAAACTGTTCCTTGACGAGTTGAGGTCTCTTGGAGTATATCCAAAGCTTTTGGTCGAGAGCAAGTTCAAGGCTTTTTCAAAAAAAGAAGAGCCAAAGCCCTAAAAAATTAATTCGAAAATAATTTCACAATAAAAATCAACTAAAAAATCAGCAGAAAATAAAGTCAATAAAAAAAACACAAAAAAATAAAAAAAGGCTAAAATGAAAAGGGTTCAACACTATATTTCCGGAATAGAATTTTCCTTTTTTTCACCAAAAGTCCTTAAAGACTTGTCAGTTGCAAAAATAGTCACGCCAGAGCTTTATGATAAGGAAGGATACCCTGTTGACGGGGGACTTATGGATATAAGGCTGGGAGTTATTGATCCTGGGCTTGTGTGCAAGACAGACGGCCAAAAGCTCAAAGACAGCCTTGGTCACTTTGGCCATATAGAGCTTGCAAGGCCTGTTCTCCACATAAAATTTATAGGTCTTATTCAGGATCTTTTGAAAAGCACATGCAGGGACTGTGCAAGGGTGCTTATCCCCCAGAACAAAATACAAAAATTTATGGATGATCTTGACAGGGTTCAGAAAGAAGGGGGAATACTGGCCAGAAGGGAAAAAGTCAAGGAAATAATCGCTTCTATAAAAACTATCAATGTCTGCCCACACTGCAAGGCAAAACAACAGAAAATCACCCTGGAAAAGCCTTCTACAATCCTTGAAAACGAGAAAAGACTTTCGCCAATAGAGATAAGGACCAGGCTGGAAAAGATTTCTGACGAGGATCTGAATGTCTTTGGAATTCATGCAAAAAGCCTGAGGCCTGAATGGACAGTCCTTACTGTGCTGTCAATACCTCCGGTAACAATGAGGCCTTCTATAACTCTGGAGAGCGGAGAAAGAAGCGAAGATGACCTTACCCATAAGCTTGGAGATATTGTAAGGATAAACCAGAGGCTTTTTGAAAACATAAACGCAGGAGCCCCTGAAATAATTGTTGAAGACTTGTGGGATTTATTGCAATACCACATAACAACATTTTTTGATAATGAAACAGCCCAGCTTCCCCCTGCAAGGCACAGGAGCGGCCAGCCATTAAAGACTTTGACAACAAGAATAAAGAGCAAAGAGGGAAGGATAAGGCACAACCTTGTGGGAAAAAGGACAAATTTTTCTGCACGAACCGTCATCTCTCCTGACCCAAAGCTGAAAATCAATGAGGTTGGAGTCCCAAAATCAATGGCCATGAAGCTTACTATTCCTGAAAAAGTAAACGAATGGAACAAGGCTTATCTTAAGAAATTCATAGAGCGAGGGCAAGGCAAATACCCCGGAGCCAATTACATAATAAGGCCTGATGGAAAGAGAAAAAGAATTACTGACGAGACAAAAGAGCAGCTTATAGAGGAACTCGAGCCTGGCTTTATTGTTGAGAGGCATCTTATGGATGGTGATCTGGCACTGTTCAACAGGCAGCCAAGCCTCCACAGGATGAGCATGATGTGCCACAGGGTAAGGGTTCTTCCTGCAAATACATTGAGGCTTCACCCTGCGGTCTGCACTCCTTATAACGCAGACTTTGACGGAGATGAAATGAACCTTCACATTCCACAGACAGAAGAGG
>JBFYMA010000020.1:0-17110 GCA_041305085.1 Nanobdellota archaeon
TACTAATTGATATTTATCCCGAAAATTCCCAGAAAATCTGCAAAGAAAATCTTGATATACCCTAAAAGGGGAATCCTGAAAACAGCCTTGCCGACAACAGAGTCATAGGAAACATGGGTTTCGTCCAATTGGTAGTCAAAAGGCGTCTGGATCTGAACCTTGTTAGCATCTCCCTTAGTCTCAAAAAATCCTTCGTGGGTCTCTACAATCCTGTGGATTATTGGATAAGGCTTTTTGGAAATAAAGACAACGACACTACCCACTTTTATGTCATCTTTTTTTATTCCTGAAAGAACCATAAGGTCTCCTTTTTCAAACCCTCCGCTGAAGGGGTATTCCTCAAACATCTCCTTTGTGATGCCTTTTTCCATATAGAAGTTCTTGTTCTGGCTCCACCACCCGTCAAACCCTGAATTATGGTCCATGCTGCTGCTGACCACTGCAACAATAGGGTAATTTGTGCCAAAGATAAGCCCTATTCCTGGGTAAATGATGAATTTTATTATGATAATCGCCAGCACAATATTTACAGTCCAGCTCAGGAAAGAGTCATCGTGCCACAGAAAGTGCCAAACCTTGCCCAAAAAGGTTGTGGGCTTTTTTCGCTCCTTTTTAGCGCCTTTTTTAAACATAGCCAAAAGGTTTCTTGGCTGCATTAAAAAGTTTTTGAATTAGAGAATAGTGCAGGCAACAACATTTTCTTCAGATTTTTACTCTTTCTTATTCTCTCTTAATCCCTTATTCTTTTAGTTTCTTTTAGTTTCTCCTACTCTCTTTATCAGAACAGCTTTTACCGGATGCATCCAGCACTGCACTGAGCTATGCTCAGGAGAAAACCTGGCTTTGCCAGGCTATTGCCCGCCTCTGGCGGGTCTAGGTCGCGCACTGCGCGGCTGCTGCTGTTCTGATGAAACAATACACAACAAAAAGATATGTATTCCAAGACAACCATCTCTTTATGCAATCGTGTATAAGCACTCATGTAAGCTTTGTGGTTGCCACAAGATGGCTGACATAGTTGATTTCTTCGAAGAGCCTTGAAAGGTATGGATAGACTATTTCCTGTTCGCTCAGCTTCAGGCTCTCAAATGCCTTCAACGCCTTTAAGTAATTGTTTTTTCCAATGGTGCTCTCGTTGAACTGCACAGGAATCAGAGAATTTGAAACAAGCGTGAATATTTGGTCTATTTTTTGCTGGGAAACTGTCTTTCTGGTTTTTGGAAGGTGCTCTACATCTTTTTTGTTTGAGTTGCTTGTCTGCAGTATTATCAGCCTGAATTCATCCAGAAATACCAATAGCTCGTAAGGCATGACATGATGCTTGCTGAATTCTACAGCTGAAGAAAGGCTGAAGAAGGATTCCAAGATTTTCTTTATTATCTTATCCATGCTTTTTTTCTGCATTGCAAGTGCAAACTTTTCAGGGCTGAACTCAAACTCCAGGCCCAAAACCTTGCTGAAATACCTTCTGGCGGTCTCTGCAACCATTACTGCGCTGTTTTCCAGCGGAACCTTGCCAATTGTTTTTTCTATTTCCAAAAGCCTTTTCAAAAGCATCTCCTTATCCTGGTCTCCTATGAGTATTGACTTTCTTCTCTTTTTTGTGATATACCAGCCAATTCTGGCAACTATTTCCTTTATCTGGCGCTTGTATATTTTGTAAATTATAAGCAATATTGCTGCCAGCAAAAGCAACACAATCAGTATATATGTTATTAAAGGGAAATTATCTTCTATTGCAGGGATTGAAGGCCCTCCGGAAAGGTTTTGCGGTTGCTGGATTGTACAGTTTTGCCATTGCTCTGGCTTTTCCAAAAATGTTCCGCACTTGTTGGAATCAGTACACTCTCTGTATTGTGTGCCATTTGGAAGGCATGGGCCCCAGGCTTCGCACTGCCAGTCCTCTTTGCATGCAGGCGGCTGAGGATATTCACAAGCCCTGTATTGGTAGGTAATATAATGATCAGGATCACAGCCATTGTAGTCAACGCATCTCCTCATCTGGGTTCCATTTGAAAGGCAAGGACCCCATTTCTGGCAGTTCCAGTCAGGCTCGCACTCCCTTGTGCTGCCTCCGCCTCCTCCTGCCCCCTGGTCCTGCTGCTGCTGTTGGCCCTGTCCCTGGTTTGTACAGTCAACCTTTATGTGCACAATGTTGCTCCTGTTGTAGTACTGCTCTGCTGTATAAACCTCTTCTGCGTGGAAAAATACATCTATCTCTACGCATGCAGAAGCCTTTATTACAACCTGGCTGTAGGCTGAAGAGCCTGGGTTGTTGTTTATGCTAATGTTTATTCCTGAGATGCCTCCGATTGTTGCAAAGGATAATATGTCATCATCAGGATCCCAGAAGTGGTCTTCGAGATAAAGTGCATAAAGTGTTTCGCCGTACTGAAGGGTTTGGTCTGGAATAGTCATTATGAACCTTGGGGGGTCATTAATGTTTATTACAGATATATTCAGTGTTTGGGAAAAAAGTGCGTTTTCGCAGCCAGTGTTGTCATCAATAGTTATGTTCATGGAGTGATTCCCCACAAAAGACTGGTTTGGAGTAAAATCTATCAGGCCTGTTGAGGAAATATTGAACAAGTCATTGCCTGAAATGTTTTGGTCGCTGAAAACAAGAGTGTCTCCGTCAGGGTCTGTGCCGTTCAGGCCGCAAATATACCTCTGGCCCTGGTTTGTTGAGTTTGGGCAGGCAGATATGTTGAAAAAAGGAGTTGTCCTGTCTATGCATAATGAGAGATGCGCCTGGCTTGCCTTGCCTGCAATAGTCTGCTCTTGATAGTTTTCAACAATGCTGCTGGCCTGGCTGTAAATGTATAGTTGCTGCAATATTGTAAAAACAAAGAATAATAATACAAATATTGCAACCAAGGTATTACTTTTTTCCATTGATTAATTCCTGTCTTAAAGAATATATAAAGTTTACCTAAACAAGGGCTTGAATATTACAACCTTTATTTTTCCAGAATAAAATCCCAGAGGAGTTTCTGGCGGTATTTTGGCTGTTATCTTTACTTCTTTTGTCTGGCCTGGCTCTACTAAAAAGTTGTTGTCTGAAGACTCAAGAAAGCTGCTGATGTTGCCCTCTGTCTTTATTTTTACAAATACTTGCTGGCCTGTTGTTATGTTAAAAACCCTTTCTCCCTCGTTTCCAGGGGCGATCTTGCCAAACCTTAAATTGTCCTCTTTGTCAATTCCGAACGCGCCGCTTCCTGGTGCAACAACATAAACATTGGTGGAGTATTCCTGATACTTTATTATCTGGCCATAATAAAAAATTGTTGTGAGGCCTGCAACTATTACAAGAATCAAAAGCAGCAAAAGAACCAATCTGAATTTCTGCTTCATTTTTTTCTCAGCCCTTTTATGTAAAAGAATACAAAGTTTGCCACAAGCAGTATAATAACTATTATAAGCACGATTGTTGTGGTGGAGAGCCCTTCAAGCAAACCTTCTTTCTGTGCTTTTGGCTCAGTCATGTTTACATAGAGCTGGACATTTTCAGATGACTGCTTTTCCTGATAGAAAACTGTTATTGTTCCGTTAAAAACCCCTTTTCCAAGCCCTCTTGTATCCCAAAACGTCTTCATGGTTCCTCTCTTGAACTTATCCAGGCTTATGGTTGGTGTTATCAGCTCTTCATTTGGTGTTTGTATTTTTGCGTAAACTCCTTCTATTACTCCGCTCCAGTCGCTTTCCACAACAACACTGAAAGGGCTTATAGCTTCAATAAAAAAAGCCTTTGTATAATCTCTTATATATACTTCAAGGCTGCCAATCCTGAATTGCCCTGATTTTGGCCCTGAAACATTGCTGTCCCAGTAAAGCGTTGCATCATAGTGATAATTTCCTTTTTCAAGGCCTGTGGAGTCAAAATCTGCGCTTATTGTTTTGGAAGTATCTGACTCAAGAGAGGATTTTTCTGTGTAAACAGTCGATAACAGCTCATTTTTTTCATTGTAGACATCAATTTTGCCATATATGGAATCTATGCGCTCTGTGCCAAGGCTTGTCGCTGTTATGGAAATCTTTGAAGTCTCGTTCACATTAAGGCTTTTGGCTGATGTGGACCATTCAAGATATTTGCCTGGAAAAAGCACAAGTATGTCAACAACGCCTCTCATTCCAGTTCTTGCAGTGATTGTTCCTTCCAGCTCTACAATCTCAACCGCTCTCAATACCGCCTGATACCTTCCAGGAGGAAAATCTTCATACATGTTAAACCTCAAAGTTACTGTTCTCTGCCCCCCATCAGGGTCAGGGTCTATCAGCGAAACATATTTTGTAAGGTTTGGAAGGCTTCCTTCAAGGCTTGCCCTTATCTTAGGCGCTCCTCCAATAATAAAAGAATAGTCTTTTTGAAAGCCTTTTTCATAAGTAAAAGAAGGCCTTCCTCCCTGCATGCTTATAGCATAAGCAGCAAGGGAAAATATAGAGAATAGAATAATAAAAAATGAGAATTTTGCAATGCTTTTTAGCCTCTTTTTTGTTGTACACATTTTCACTAAAAAAATTTGTGCTATTATTCTATGGATGTGGCGTACGCTGTAAGATTCAACAATTTCTGGCCCTGGGATATTGTAGAATTAAACCCTACTCTGAAGTCTATCAAAAGAGTGTTGCTGCTTCCAAAATAAGAAAAGTCTGTGCAGACAATCGGCTCATAGGCTATTGTTGTGTCATTCCAACTTCCTTCTGTCAAATTAGCTCCTGCAGTTCCACAGCTGTTTGTCTCGTTTTCAACAACCCAGTACTGGAGAAGCGCTCCTGAATTGCCTCCCAAAAGAGCAGTTGCATTTTGAGAAAAATTCAGATCCAGAGAAACCCTTGCTGTTCCATTGTTTTCCAGCACAAGGCACTGGCTTACAGTATTAAAACCTACACAGCCTCCTGCAGTGTTATTAACCCATCCAGAGCCATTGGTTTCAAGAAGGCAATAATCTCCAATGTTTGTTCCTGGAGACCCTGAGCCCCAGTCACAGGAGGAGTTAACAAACTTTATGGAAGCTGTTTTTGCAATGTTAAGGGTTACATTGCCTGTATCATTTGTTGCAAATCCTGTGGGAGATTTGCCCTGGAGAATTGGCACTGGCTTGATTGTATTGAGCTTGTATATGCTCATAGATACTCCAAAAATAGAAACAAAAATGCTCATCACAAGGAAGAGCACCAGTGCTTTGTTGCTTATGTTCATGTTTACTGTCCTGCTTTTTCTGTTCCGTACGCTGTTACGTCAAGCGTTCTTGAGCCTCCTGCTGCCTGAGTGCTAAATCCTATTTTGAACTCTATAGCCAAACTATCTGTGTCGTCTGCGTATGAAAGGTTTGAGCAAACAATAGGCTCGTAAGTTATAATTGTATTGTTCCATGTACTCTGGGTAAGCTCTGCTCCTGCAGTTCCACAGCTGTTTGTCTCATTTTCAGTTACATTATATTGTAATATTGGGTTATAAGTATCTTGTGGGAACATAAGCGCTGAAGTGTTTGAAAAGTTCAATTTTACATCAACAAATAATGAGCCGTTGTTTTCCAGCACAAGATGCGAACCTACTACATTGAAGTCTTTACAGCTTGCGTTGTTCCACCCAGAGCCGTTAGTCTCCATAGTGCAAAAGTTGTCTTCTGCGCTTCCATCAACTGAACCTGAACCCCAATCAAGGGTTGCGTTTGCAAACCTTAAAGAGGCAATTTTTGAAATCTGGAGTGTTACGTTGCCTGTCTCATTTGTTGCAAATCCTGTCAGGCCTCCCAGTTTGCTTCCTGGCTGAATCCTGTTCATGTTGTTAAGGCTTATGAATGTCCCTGCAATAGAGACTATCATTGCTGCCACAAGGAAAAATGCAAGTGTTTTGTTTGAAATGTCCATTGTTTCACCTTTCTATTTTTTTATTTTTGTTCTGGAGGAAGAATTTCAAGTGCAACCCTTCCTGTTGATGAGCCTGCCGATTTTTCATTTGACAGCTGTTCAGAGGAAAGTATATTCAAGGTAACTTTTCCCTGGGTTTCTGCAGGCCCTGCCTGTTTGGCTGTTGTCTTTATAGAGCTTGATGCGTCAAGCACTGCAAAAGTGCCAAAAACAGATATAAGGACTGTAAGTATAACAAGAACTACTACTGTCTTTTGTGATAAGTCTGACTGCCTGCCAGTACCTGAGTCTGCCATGCTATAAACACCTCTATGTTGTATTCTAATTTCTGGGATGACTAATATTTAAAGGTTTCTATTTTTTAGGTGTTGTAAAATAATATTTTTGCCTTGCAGTAAAACCAGAAGAAGGAACTATTCATGCAGCCAATTTGACGAGAAAGCTGCGAGGAACGAGCAGTGAAACCTCCGCAAAAACGAGCAAAGCGATTATTTAGAAAAACGCCTATTTTTCATTGAATAGTGAAACTATTGTAAAATCAGCTGTTTGAAGAAGGTGGCTGCTGCAAAGGAGGCTTTTTAAACTTTTTTCTTAAAAATACAAACCAGCTAATGTTTACAATTATGAGTGCAGTGACGAGAAGTATAAGAATTAGTGTAAGATTTGTTCCTGACTCTTCTCCTCCTGCAACCTTTCCAGTGCCTATCTGGCCAACAGTTATCTTATCTATACCCACAACGGTCTGGAAAAGCTTTTCAGTTGTCTTTCCTGCATAATACAGTATCACATTGACATCATACCTTCCAACATCTATACTTGTTGTATCCCAATAGGCATTTATTGTGTCTTCCTGAAGTGCCGGAAGGTCAGTGCTAAGCGTTTTTACGCTTGCAATGCCTTTTCCATCCTGATCCAACACTTTTACCTCACCATACACATCCTTTATTTCCTCATTCCACTGGTTTTTTATCCTGACGTCAAACTTTGCTATTCCTCCAAGCTTGAATCCGTCAACAGATATATCATCTATTGATACAAAGACATTACCGACATTCATCTCTTTTCTTAATGTAAAGAATTCTCCTCCATAGTGCACTATTGCCTCTGCCAGATAAACCCCTTGATTTATATCTGCCTTCCACTCTGCCACAAGCTTTGACTCCTGGCCTCCCTGTATTGCCTGCAGATCTGTCTTGAAAGATGCTATTTCCTCGTTTGTAGGTCCTTTTATAACTATATCTGCATAGGCATCTGTTGGGTTTGTTCCCCTGTTTACCACAGGAACAGTAAATGTAAGGACATCCCCAACTTTCCCTTCGCTTATGTAGAACCTTCCTTCTAAAAAGCTGTTAGGATAGGGCACCCTTATCTGCAGTTGGTGTATCACTGCTGTTGTCGCCCCAATCATCGACTCCTTGTCCTTGTTTTCAAAAAGTATTGCCTTTTCATCTGTAACCACAAGGTTTTCATCGCTTTGTGCAAAAGTGTCTGGAAGCTGGACAACTATTATTTTCAATGTCTGGGTTCCTGGCTTTAATCCTTGAGGAAGGTCTATCTGGTAAGTGAAGGGCTTTTCTGCCTGGTCCTTGGAAACAGTTATTATTGGCTGGTCTATTTTTACATATTCTGCAAACTCTCCCTGGGAATATATTGCAAGCCTCATGTCTGCACGATCATTATTTATTATCCTTGCATTTATTGTCTGCTTTCCCTGCTTGTAATCAATGGTTTCCCTGCTTGGGGCGACTCCCAATGCCAGGACATTTGCAGAAATAATTATTGTCAGCACTAGGCAAATCATTACAATTATTTTTGCTTTTTTATTGCCTAATACCAAGGATCATCACCCATATCCTGCTCCCAGTAAAAAGTCATCTCTATAAATTTCTCTCCGCCTGGCTCATCTCCAGGAACCTTCACCCTTACATCTATTTCTGCTTCGTCTGAACTGTCTGAATAGTTGAGCTGGCTTATCACTGTCTGGTTTATGCCGTTGGTTACATTGAACCATTCTATGGAGCTGTTTTCTGTGTCTATTATGCTTCCAGGCTCTGTCCTGTCAGAGGCTTTCATCTGGAAGTATTCTGTCCCCATGCTCTTCCTTACCCAAAGGGTTCCTTCAGTGCTCATGTTTACAAGACTTGTCCTGACGTTTCCATCATTCCTGATTTGGAATGGCTCTGGATCATCATCTGTTGTGTCATCTATCTCAAGAAGGGAAAGGTTGCCAAAGTTGAGAGAGTTGTTCAGGAAGGTTATTATAACCCAGGGCTCTAAGCTGAAGTTTCTCAGCGCAGCCCATGAGCTGCAATTATTGCTGGCGTTTGAATCATCGCATGCCCTGACGCTCCAGTTATAGTATGCAAGGCCTGAAGAGTAAAACTCATCCCTTGTGCATAGCTCTATTGTTGGATGGCTGAAGTTGCTGTCTGAGACGTTGGTCTGGTAAAAGCTTGTGGAAGTGTAGCAGGGCTCGCCTCCTGCAGTAACATTTATTTCATAGGTTATGGTGTCATAGTCATCAACATCTGTGCTGCCTGTCCAGTTAAACATAAGGCTTCTGTTGTGAAGGGTGTTGTTGTTAGGCTCAGGAAATAATAATGTTGGAAGTGTTGGCGCATAGTTCAGCACTGTAATATTTGATGAGTTGCCCCATCCGCTGAATGACTCCCCGTCAAAAAGCATTATGCTGCAGCTCCAGTTCTGGGTTGGAGAGGTATTGCCATAGCCAAGTGTTGCGTTGAACTGTATTCCAGAAGGATAGTTGTTGTTGTAATTATCTGTTTTGTTGTATACTCCATTCTTTGACCAGTTAACTGTAATGTTCAGAAGGTCTCCATTTACATCTGTAATAGCTGCAAAGCAGTTCAGATTCTGGCTTGTGCTGTTTGTTCCATCAGTAGAGTTTATATATACATTCGGGGTTATTGGAGGCTGGTTTCCGTAAAGGAAAACATGGGATGCATTCAGGAGTGTTCCATCATCGTTCTCAAGCACATTGCTCTGGTTATCCCTTAATGAAAGGTTTATGATGTATGTTCCATAGCCATAGGTTGCGTTTTCCGAAGTGTTCCATTTCTGATTGAAGTATGAGTCAATCTCTTTAACTCCTGAGTTTATTTCTATGGATTCGTTTACAACAACGTCATCGCTCTGCCATTGGGTTGAGGTCTGGTTGTACCAAAGGATCTCCATCACCAGCCATACTGTTGAGTTTGCATTTCCTGAATTGTTGATGAATGACTTGTTTTCGCTCGTTGAATTTGTAATGTTGACGTATTCATCAGGCTGGTACTCCTCATTGAATGTGGCTATCTCCATAGATATATTTGAGCTTATGTTGAAGCTGTACCCTGAAACACTGTAGTTGTGGTTTGCAGAGTCATTGACAAAAAACGAGAGGTTGTACTGGCCTGTTTTCCAGCCTGTAAAGTTATAGTTCCAGATGTCTGAGCCAAGATTTTGCATTGAGTAATTTGTTGATGTTCCGTTTGGCAGGGTTATTTCTGCTTTTGCAGTGTCTGCGCCTGTTGCAGTTATGTTTAATTCAATGATTCTTCCAAATCCCTGCACTGCAGGAGAAATATCCACATCTGTTATGTTCAGCAATAAGTACAAGGAAAAGTTTTCTTTTCTCGATGATGTAATGTTGACGCTTCTTGACTGATTTAGGTAAAGGCTTTTGGAGACATTTATTGTATAGTTTGTATAATAGTATTTAGTTGTTGAGTTCTGCCAGTACTCTGTAATGTTCTGGGTTGTTATAAGCCCCTGGGAGTCTGTGATATTTGAATAAATGTTGTTGTCTGAATCAGAAATATTTACTATAAAGTCTGCCTTGTTGTTGTCAACGCTTGTGTCATTTACAAAAACATCCAGGAACCACTTTACCCACAGCTGGCAGGTATTTGTTGTGCAGCTTATGAATGAAATGTTTGTCTTGTTGAAAGAGACGTTCAGGAAAGTGTTGTTGACTGTGGATCCTGTGCTATTTATCTTTACGTCAAAATAATTAGTATTCTGGATTATTGAGCTTATGAATGTATTATTCTTGGCGTTGATGAGCTCTATGGATGTATTTGCATTATCAACTCTTTCAAATGTGAATGTGCTGTTCTGCAATCCTCTTGCAGATATTCCTGTTTTTGTCCTGTTTATTGTGTTGTTCCAGAACGTGTTGTTGGATATGTGGTTGTTTATTCCTATGTTTGTGATTATTATTCCAAAGTTTGTGCTGTTCTCAAAAGTGTTGTTGGCTATTACATTGTTTTTGATGTGGTATGTTGAACCATAAGAAATCAGTTTTATCCCTGCATATCTACTGTTAAAGATATTGTTGTTTGCAACAAAGTTATTATTTCCTCCCAAACTAATTCCTACGTAGTTATTCTTAAAAGTGTTGTTTATTAATTCAGAATTAGCAGCATTTCTGACCTCTATTCCTCTTGAGTTGAAACTATCATCCCAACCCATATTTGATATAAAAGAATTATTTGCATAGAGATATGCTGTAGAGCCACTGTATGAACCTACCACAAGATAAGAGTATCTCAGACTGTTATTGGTTGTAATATTAGATGCATCATTTGTTGTTGATGGATTTGAATCCTTATCAATAAGAATCAGGGTTCCTCCTGCATTTACTATAATTCCTCTTTCTCCATCTGAGGAAAGGTTAAAAACAAGTGTTGTGTTTATAAGGGAAAGCTTTCCTCCGCTGTTTACATTTATTCCTGTGGAAGAGCCTCCAAAAGATATTTTTTTATCCTCGCAAGTAACTTCATCAGTTATTGTCCAGTCAGCAATTCTTGAAACACAAGGGTCAATTTTCACTATGTTGCTGCTCGTTGCATAGTTCTTGTTGTTTACATTGTCCCACACAGTCAAGTTGTACTGGTAGCACTTCCTGTACTCCAATGATGTATCTGTATACTGTGTCTGGCTGAGCGTTTGAGAACCTACAGCAGTCCACGTTGTCCATCCTGAACATGTTCCTCCGGCGAGAAGAGTTGCAGATCTTCTATAAAGCTGCAGTTTTTGCAGTCCTGACTTTGCATCTGTTCCGTTTGTGAAATTTACAAGAATGCTTTTTGACTGGATTGTCTGGTCAGGGTATGCAATAGTCATTCCTGAAGGATTTGTAGTGTCAAGAGTGACGTTTAATTTGCATGTTCCTGAATTTGTATATCCTTGATCAAATACTATTATATCCTCATAATAGCTTGTGCTGTCAGCGCTTGTCCAATTGTATGGATGAGTTACAACTTCAACTTTTTCGCTTAAATCAAGATAATCTCCTCCATCTGAGGTTGTTAGTGGAAAAGAAACAGCCTCCATTCCAGCGCCAAAATCAGTCGCTGTAACAGTGACATTATAGTATTGCATTGTTGAAGCCTTGTTGTTGTAGAACATTGTGTTTCCTGTTGCATAGCCATAGGCAGAGTTTTCAGTAATTGCAGTAACTTCACATATAGGGTCTGCTGAACCTATCTCAAACCCTCCATGGGACTTGTTCACAACAACGCTCACCTGGTCAATATACAATGAGTGATGCTCTTTTTGTGTTTTTTCAGCAGTTCTTGTGTTGTATTCTTTGTAATACTCCGGAAGGTCCTGCTCGCTGTATTTGTAAGGGTATTCCTGCATGCCCCGGAATGGCAGTGGAAGAACACTATTGTACTGCCCCAGCCTTTTGTAGTAAGAGCTGCTGTAGAATATTATTGTCCTCTCAGGCTTTTTTTGCTCAGGAACCTGGTACTCCAGGACTATTTCGTCTCCTTTGCTTATAACTGCATATGTTTGGTCTTTTTGGTTTACAAGCTCCAGCACATCGCCTGTTCGAGTAAGCTTGCCCTCAACATTTATTGATGGGCCTGAACTGCTTAAAAGAGCTGCTTTTTCAGGAGCAATCTCATTTATTGTTAACTGTTTCTGGGGAGTTGTGCTTATTCCTACAAAGTCAACTTGCGGAATTATTTTTTCTCCAACTGCCTGGTATTTTATTCTTGAGATGTTTATTCCTGAAACATTTATTGCAAAGGTTCTCAGCACAGGGTTAAGTATTTTAAAGCTTGTTTGATAGTTATCATCTCTCAATATGTCTGCCTTGAGGTCAATCCACTCTTTTGAATTTGGCTTTTGGTAAAAAAGTTTTGGAGGATATGGAAACTCGTCCCCATAATTCACATAGCCTATGGAATCCCTTACAACAAGATACTTTTCCTTTTTATTATTTATTTCAGGGCTAAACTCTGCAACAAAATAATCACTTATACTTTCTTTTTTCCAAGCAAAGTTGTCAGTTTTTGAAATGCTTATTTTGCAGTCGCTTCCGTACTCGTCTATGCATAATTTTGGAGGGCTTATTTTATCTATTAAATAGAATTTTCCGTTCAGCGAATAATCAGGAACAACTTCTCCATGGTCGTGATCAATTGCCAGTAGCTTAAGGCTGTTTGCATATGCAATTTCATCCTTTTCTTCTGCAAATTTGAGTATGTATTTGTTGCTTATTTTCTCTAATGCAGTTTCAGGAACTATTATATAGTCTTCAGCATACGCTGGAATTGCCATTGCTTCACCGTTCATAACTGCAATCTGTCCGAGAAGGCTTGGGTTTCCAACATCTGCGACAAACACAAATCCTTTGTCTGTTTTTCCATAAATAATTGGTGTGTCACCCTGACAAGGAGTTGCGCTATAGTCCGGCTCATAAATCAACAGCCTAAAATATTGTGTAGAGTTCAAAATTTCTGAATAATTATAGCTCAGGTTCAAAAAATTTAGAACAGTTCTTATTGTCTGCTCTGTATGGCATGCAGGGTCTGAGCATTGGCTGTTAAGGTTGCCGATTTTTGCATTGTTTGTCCTATTGATGAAATAAATTCTTAGGGTATCATTTTCTGAAGCAGTCCGCTCAGTCGAATAACCTTCAAAATTTATATCAAGAGTTGCAAGAAGCGCAAGGCTTTCATTTAATCCCAGCCTTAAATCATAAGTATTCCACTTGGTGTCGCCTCCACAAACCACACCAGGGGACTGATAATCCAACTCATCGTCAGAAAAGCTGATATTTCCTCTCTCGCTTGCTGAAAGCGCAGTTCCTGAAAAACTGCTGGTGGGCTCAGAGTTTGTTGTATAGCCTTTGTAAGCATAGTGCCAGCTCTGGTTGAAAGTGTAAGTGGTCGTATTGAGGATGTCTGTTATTTCTGAGCATGAATTTATGCTGTCGCAAACCCGGGCATACCAATGGAAATAAACAGGGTCTGACTCGTTCAGAGTGTAATAGCAATTGGATGTGTTGCCAAAAGTTGTTGTTGAGTTGCACAGGCATCCTGAGTCGTCAGTGTAGTTGCAGTTTGCAAATTCAGTATTGTTTGCAATAAGAAGCTTTTTGCTGTTAAGGCTTCCGTTGTTGAGCCATGTGGCAGAGAAATTTATGTCCTGGCCTATTTCTGCCAGCATATCAACTGCATCGTCAGAGGCATTTATCAATACTGGTTTTGGGTCAATCCATTTTGAGTTCTGGCAAAAAAATCCTGTTCCACCGAAAGTTTGGTTTATTCCAGAGGCATAACAGGTATTGCTCCACACACAGTCAGTGCTTTCAGCACAGCAGGCAACATCATCTGTGTCTGTTGCACACTCTCCAGAAGTGCAGTCCTTGAAAAAACTGTATTCATTTGAATCATCACCGCAGCACATATCTACAGTGTTATCTGTGTAGTCTCCATGAGATATGCTTTCTCCTGAATTAACCCAAGTGTTTGCAGTGCAGGTTTCTGATGAGTGCTCGCAGTATGATTGGGAACTATCCTTGTCAACCCATCCCTGTCTTGCACTCAGAAGCCCATTTGAGCACTGCCCTCCTATGTAGCAGGATGCCTGGTCTACGTTGTTTCCAGGCCTGAAATATTCATCCAACACTTCTGAGCTGTTCAGTACTGTTCCAAATATCTGCAATTCATCAATTGTTGCATTTATAATCTGGGATTTCTGAACATTGCTTCCAAGGTACATATATGTTCCTTGCTGTTCAAAAGTTGCAGAGCTGAACACTGAGCTATTTTGCTCTATTCCATCCACAAATATCTTCATCGTTGTACTGTTCCATGTAAAAACAAGGTGTTTCCACTGGTTTGCCTGCCAGCCACTTATGTTTACTTTTGCACTGTACTTTCCTGATCCTGCATCTGTTTTGTTAAAGTATAGAATATCATTTATTTTGTAAATTCTCTGCTTGTTAGTGACCTGCGCTTGAGTTCCAAGGTCAAACAGGTAAAATGTTCCTGTTGTTGAGCCAGACCACTGGGGCTTTATCCAAAGTGCAATTGTCCCTATTGTGTTGTTGTAATTATTGGTCATGTTTATCGAGTTTGCGTTGGAGTTGTTGAGAGCAAGCCCATTATTCAGTATAGAATCTGTTGTTTCCATTCCCAAAGCTATTTTTTCAAGGTCCTCACAATAATAACTTGGCATTGTAGGGTCATAATAAGTTATGGATATTTTTGGCTTATAAGATGATACAGCACCTTCTGAAGATACAAATCTAAAAATGCCTCCCGAAGGGGAATGAATCAGCAAACCCCTTTTATAATCAGCACTTCCATCAATCCACATCTGGACTAGTTTAGTAAGATTCACACCTGTGAATGTCTGCCATGACCACCCCAAGGATCCTGTTGTTGTTAGTTGAGATGAAATATTATAAGACCTGTCACAACCTGCGCCATTTCCTTCATTTTCACTGTATGGGCTGCACTCTCCAAGTGTGCCATCTGCACCAGACTGGTTCCAAGCATAATTATTTGAATTATGCCATTCATTCCAAGTAGCCTCTGATTCAGTCCAGGGCTTAAAAACCTGGTAAATGCTTATCACATTACCTGCCTCCGTATATGTATATAAAGAAATGTTGGCATTTGTAACAGAAGCATTTTCATTTATTGATGAAACATTAAAATAAATAAGTGACCTAACTATTGGTGTAGTTGTTGAAGTAGGTATATACTGATTAGTTGCATAATTAGTGTTTGTAGCTGAAGAGTTTATGTATGTGTCTCCTCCTAATGCATCACTACTTATTTGGAATGTTGTTGTAAGTGTTCCATCTTTGTTAAGCACAGTGGTTTCCGGAAAGTTAGTAATATCTTGTGTTAATCCTGAATTATCAAAATGGCATCCCAGCAACAGCTCATTATATCCTGCCTTGTATGATTCAAGAATATCTTTTGAGCTTTTTGGATAATTAGTTATTCTTGCCTCATCAACTATTCCATTGAAATTGTTCCAGGATGCTAGATATTGTTTGCTGCTTTCCCCAATTTTTAGGCTGCCTGAAAGCTTTGTTATTGAACTTGAATCTGCTATGCTATTATCCAAAATTCCATTTATGTATATTGCCTTGTGTGTGCTGTTTTTTAAGCCAACAACATAATACCATTGATGAGTGCTGAGTGATTGGCTGCTTGTTATATAATCGTCCAATCCGTCAACTGCAAATGTTATGTTGTTGTAAGATCCATCATCGAGTACTGACAAAAAGTATCCCTGCGTCCCATTATCTTTTGAAATAATCCTGTTTCCTCCATAAAGAATCCCGCTAGTTGCATCTCCGTTCAGATAAACCCATGCTTCCAGTGTTATTGCATCTGTAATATTTAGGTCTGAATCATCTGCAAATGTAATGTCTGTGCTCCCAGAAAAGTTGACTGCTTTGCCAAACTTTCCACTAACCCAGCTTCCGCTTGTAAGCGTGCCATTTGCAACATTTCCTGAACTGTCCTCTATCGCAGTTCCAGACCCTTTTGAAAAGTGGAGTATTAATAACTCTTTTTCCTCATACTTTTCATTTGGAAAGAATGCCTTGTCATTTTCATTGCAGCATGCAACGCTTGATGTATCATTTGAGCAGCCTGAATAGCAGATTTTTGATTCCATACCTGTATGCAATTTTGGCAGCCCTGTTTCAAAGCTAGCATCCAGATAGCTGCAGTAATTTACTATTCCATAATTGCTGTTGTCATAGTAATCATAAATTCTTGACTGTATTGCCTGCTCGTTTGCTGTGCCCCACCAGATGTTTGGAAGAGAAATATTGGAAGAGTTTTGATAGTACAATGCGTAATAGTTTCCGTCCAGATCGCAATAGTTAAGAGTATTTGCTGAGGTGTAAAGCGTCAGGTCTGCATAGTTTTCATAAAATGAAGAGTTTGTTATGTGTGCTGTGCCGTTTATCTGAAGCCCTCGCTGGTTGAATCCATTAGCCCATCCTGCATGGCTTACAGATGATTTATTTATTGTTGTGGATGAGCCGTCCATTGCATAAAAGAAGTATTTTGCGCTTGAGTTATATCCATTTGTTATGTTCGCAGAGTTGTTGGCAGTAAAGTTAGAGTTTGGCTGGATGATTATTCCTATGCTTCCATTGGCTGAGGTGTTCATTCTTAATGTTGAGTTGTCCAGGATAAATGTTCCGTTTATTGTCATTATTCCGTTCTGCCAGATCGTGTTTTTGGAATTGATAATTGTGAGCCTTGCCAAATCCTCAATTACAGTATAGCCTGTAATGTTTACAGATGCATTTGTAAGCGTCAGGTTTCCATCAGAAGTTGTTATGTTGAGGCTTGCAACTTTTGCTGTCGTGTTAAAGCATTCAAGAGTTGTGTTGATAATCCACGCTGTGTTTTCTACCGGGCTGCAAGTGTTATAATCTGTAATCCTTATCTTCACTGTTCTATTGGATGAGGCAAATCCGCAGCCAGCTCCTTGTAAGCAGCACTTAACATTCCAGGCATAATCATTTGGCAAAGCTGAAAAATCTTCCGTAAAAGAGTTATTCTGTGTAAGGCTTACGTCTGAAGTGTTTGCCTGCGCAAACGCCCAGGAGTCTGACTCATTAGTCCAAAGGCTGCAATTGGAAAGAGTTGCTCCTGCAGGAACGCTTATAGTATAGTTCAGCTCAACGCTTTCATTGAAAGCCAGCTTTTGGTTGTTTGCAGGATAAGTCAGGTTTATTGTTGGATATATTGTGAAAGAGATGAAAAGCCTTGGACGCTTGGCTTCTATTGAATCAGTTCTGGATGCCATCAAGATATAAGCAGGAGATCCAAAAGTATCAAAATTACCCATTCCTATACTAGATGTATCTTTTGATACTGCAGTACCCATTATATGGTCAAGATCCTCAAAGTGGATAGTCATATTTTCATGCCCTTGTGCACAAGCCTCCCTAACATAT
>JBFYMA010000021.1:0-56296 GCA_041305085.1 Nanobdellota archaeon
ATTACTGGCATCCCTCTGGGATATTACTGGCTCGCAATCTTGTAAGGCATATTTTTGGAATTGAAGAATTTTGCACTAAAGTGTGGGGTATTAAACCCCTGCGAAATTTTCAATAAAAAAATTGTGTGCATGCTGGCTGGAAAAGGTGTCAACAACACTCAAAAATAGGCAGGTTTATTCTTTTTTTTCTTCTGCTGCTTTAGAGGCTGGCTTGGCTTTTTGCGCAGGCTTTTGTTTTGGCTTCTGCAGGGTTGGCTTTTTCTTCTGGGCTGGCAAAGCACTTGGTGTTTCTTCTGCCTTATCAACTTGTTTTGCGGGCTTTTCAACAGGCTTTTCTGCTTTTTTGGCTTTTGAAGGCTCTTTTTCCGGCTTTTGCTTCTGCTTTCTCTGCTTTTTTGGCCTTGCAGGGCTCTTTTTTGGCTTTGTCTCCCTGAGCTCTATTCCAAGCTCCTTAAAAGCGTTCGATATTTCTGAGAATTTTGCATTTTTGGAAATTTTTAATACAGAATCCAAAGGCTCAAGGTGCTTTACATTGACCTTTCTTCTCCTTGTCTGGCCGTCTATTATGACTGTTTTGCTGTCTACAACATCTATGATTATGCACTTCTTGTTGCTGTCCCTGCCAGCAGTCTTTACACAAAGCCTTCCTATTTCAAACATTTTTTCTCCTCCTTTCCTCTCTTTAGAACAACAGTGTCACCAGCTGTCTTGAGAGAAAATCTATTGTCTTGCTGATTGCTTTATCTTCTGCCTTGCACAAGCGCTGCAGAGCATTCCTCCAAATGGCCTTTCGGGCCTCTTCTTGGTCTTTGGCATGTTCTGCATCTTTACAGGCCTTTCGCTTGCTGTGCCTTTCAAAGGCTTTTTGCAGCCAGCACAGTGGGCCTTTTGGGGCTTTCTCTTGGTGTAATGAATAACATTTCTGTTCCCAGGAGTCACCTTTTTGACCTTTCTGAAAGTCCTGTTTCTTCTGCTTGGTCTTGGCATACCCCTGAGAAATTATGAGTTATTTATAAAGGTAATGGTTCAATAAACCTTGAACAGCTTTCTCAAAAATATTGAGCCAAGGATTGAGATGATTATATAAGTCCAAAGCCAGTTTAAGCCCCCCAGAATAGGAACTCCTCTAATAGGCTTTGTGGACTCCAGCCCAACTTCTATCTGTTTAAGGTCCGAGTTCTTGTCGCCTTTTTCTATGGGCTCTTCATACTTCCACTGGTTTGTTACAAAAATCTTCTGCTGATAGAACTCCTCGTTATAGGTATAGTTGACAATATACTCTCCACCGACTCCTTTGAGCTTCCAAACCACTTTTTCTGCAGCTGGCTGTGTTGCATTGGAAGTCATAGCTAATTGCAATCCTTCAGGAACCTGTATTGTTATGCTTCCCTGGGCTGTGTCCTTGAATTCTGCAACTATGGAAAAAACCTGTCCAGGAGCAATCTGCTCAAACCCGAAATGCGAGTTCATCCAGCTGAAAATTATGATTAAAGGGATAAAAGTGTAAAGCGTTACCCTGAAAGACTGCTTCATGTACTCCATATTGACTTTCATAAGCTTTTGGTTTATCTCCATGGCCTTTTTCTGGTTGGACATGTTTTTCTTGTATTCCTTCTGGAGCTCTTTCTGGGAATCCTTGAGCTCTTTCATCTTTTTCTGGTTTGTTGTATACTTGTAGATAAGAGTTACAAAAACAGTTATTGCCACAGAAATAAACGCAATGGCCAGTATTGGAGGCCATGTCAGCAAAAATATGTTGTCCAAAACCATAAAAGCTCAGGGATTGCACATTTTTTATAAAGGTTGTGGAATTAAAGCATTCAAAAGCATAATTTTATATATCCTAAGCTGGTTCAAAATAGTGAAATGGGGATTGTGGAAAAAGCCAAGAATTTCTGCATGGATAAAGTTAAAGAATTTGGCTCAGACCCGTATAGGCTGAAAACACACCTTCCTGAAGTGGAAAAATGGGCAAAATTTATTACAAAAAAGCTTCCAGAAATTGATAAAGAAATAATTTTTCTTGCTGTATGGCTTCATGACTCAGGTCACTATCCTGTTCCTACAGAAATAGACCATGCTGTCAGAAGCGAAAAGCTGGCAAAAGACTTTTTGGAAAAAGAAATGTATGATTCTGAAAAGGCAAAAAAAGTTCTTCACTGTGTCCTATCCCATAGATGCAAAGATGTTATGCCTGAAACAAAAGAGGCAAAGCTTTTTGCTTTTATAGACTCTGCAAGCCATATGACTGATGCTGTGTATGCAGAAATTGCCAGAGATCACGGGAGGGATGTAGCCTTAGCAAAGCTCGAAAGGGATTACAGGGATTTGCATTATTTTCCTGAAATAAAAAAGGAATTGCTTCCGTTATATTCTGCATGGAAAAGACTTCTGGAAGAGTTTGAGCGCGTTAACATGTTTTTGAGTTAAAGTTCACAGGAATAAGAAATTTCAAAAAAACAAAAAAACTCTGAATAGCCAAACTATTCAGAATACATTCAAGAATTATCATTTCATTGCATTCAGTACCTCTTCTGACCAGTCATCTTTTGACGTGCCTGAAAGAGGAAGTCCTGTGGGCATCATATTTTTAGGCACATGTTCAGGCCCTCCCAAGGCTTTGCTGACTTTCTTTCTTATGCACTGATTCTGCTTGTCTCCTTTGCAATACATATTTACAAGGCCCTTCAGAGCCAATTTCCTACTCTCATCATTTTCATATGCCTTTACAAAAGCGCAAGTAGCTAGTTTTTCGCAATCTGCCAATATAGTCACCTCAAATAGTTGTTTAGTCTTTTTCTCAGTTGCGATGTTTTTAAATATTAGTTCTATAATCAGAACTTCTTATGGCAAAAAAGAATATTTGCTTAATATTAGATTATTATTATTTTCTTGGAAATAAATGGAGCTATCCAATTCTTTTTCACATGGATGAAAAAAAGAAATATTCATTTGATGAGTTTATATTTATTAGTAAAAGAAAAATCAGCAGATCTCTCCTAGCTGATTTTCTGAAGAATGCTGTTAAGTTATCTATACTTAATAAAGACAAAGGAAAATACTCTCTAACAAATCTGGGAATGAAACTAAAAAATGAATTTCTTGTAATAAGAGATATTTTGATTAGTGAAAACAAGTGCTCAAACGACATCTGTTGTTCAAAATCTTTGGTAGCAAAGCAAAGAGTCATCTCTGTTAACTCAAAAAAAAATTAAAAAGAAGTATGCACAGCCTGGCCGCGGACTCTTCCGTGCCTGGCAAATCCTCCCTGCCTTCTTGGATTTGCTTTCAATTCGCCTATTCCTACAGGCTTGACCTGCTGCAGATAAGGCTTCTGCACTCTTTTTATGTTGAATTCCCTGTACTCTGTCATGACCCTTGAAAAGCTGTCATGGTCGCAGTCTGCCAAAAAATTGACTGCCTTGCCCTTTTCTCCAGCCCTTGCTGTCCTTCCTATCCTGTGAACATAATCCTTTGGATCCTTGGGAATTTCATAGTTGTAAATATGGGAGACATTCTCAATATGAAGGCCTCTGGCAGCAACATCTGTGCAAACCAGCACTCCTGCTTTTGCTCCGTTGAACATTTTTAGTGTGCTTGTTCTCTTGTTCTGTGAAAGTCCTCCATGAATTGCTATTGCATTTATCTTGTTTGACTTCAGATTTTTCTCAATAAAATCTGTCATTTTTCTTGTGTTGCAGAAAACCATCACCAATCCTTTTCTTTCCTTTTGAAGAAGGTTGACCAGCAAAGAAATTTTCAGATGCTTTGGAATATCGTAATAGATCTGCTCCAGTTTTGACGGGTCGACCTGGTTCCGGGCTGATGCGCTTACAGGATTGTTCATGTATTTGTTGGCCAATTGCTTCACTCTGGGAGATATTGTGGCTGAAAAAAACAATGTCTGCCTGTTTTTCGGGCAGGCTCTTATAATTTTTTCAACATCATCTATAAACCCCATATCAAACATCCTATCTGCCTCATCCAAAACAAGTATTTTCACATTTTTGGTGTTTATTGTTCTTCTGCTTAAATGGTCTAAGAATCTTCCCGGAGTTGCAACCACAACGTTTGTTTTTGGCAACGCTGAAATCTGCTCGTTTATTGATACTCCGCCGTAAACCGCCAGGATATTAAGCCTTTTGTGCTGGGAAAGAGCCTCTAAAGAATCCTTAACCTGTAGTGCAAGCTCTCTTGTTGGTGTAAGAACTACTGCCTGCAGCCCTGCTTCTCTGGAAACATTTTCTGCAATGCTGCAACCAAACGCAAGTGTCTTTCCAGAGCCTGTTGCAGACTCTCCAATAACATCTTTTCCCAAAATTATTTGTGGTATAGACCTTTCCTGGATTGTTGTAGGCTTTGTAAACTCTAGCTTTTTTATCGTTGCCTTTAAACTGCTGCTTAAATTAAAATCTTCAAATGTATTCATTCTTTTTTCCTCGTTATTTTACTAGCACCCGCCTAGAAAAAGCGAAATGTTCAGATACTGAAGCAAGTGCTCTCTCGTCGTCAGCTATGCCTATCTTTCTGAAGCATCAACCCCTTTATAAAGCTTTCGGTTCTTACCACTGGTTGGGGACTATGAACCCTAACTCCCACCCATAAACTTCCGCATCACAGGATTCATATCCATCATGTGCTGTCTGGCTATGTCTTCGTAAAGCCTGTATATTATCATCACTGTAAGAAGTATTCCTGTTCCTCTGCTGAGTGCTCCAGAAAGGTCTGCTACTGCTGCAAGGAAGCCTATTGAAAGCCCTCCCATTATTGTCAAAGGGGTAATATATCTTTGGAGTATTCTTTCAAGCACTCTCTGGTCTCTTCTGAAGCCAGGTATCTGAAGTCCTGATGACAGCATCTGTTTTGCCTGGCTTTTTGCATCCAGCCCTGCGCTCTGAACCCAGAACCAGCTGAAAAGCACTGCTCCTCCCATCATTATTGCCAGATATCCAAGAGCCTGCAAAACCTCTGTGCCTGTCAGAGTTCCTCTTATTATCAGCTCCACAAAGTGTGCTCCTCCAAATGTTCCATTAATCCAGCCAAGGCTGTTGGCATCTGCTCCAAACAATGATGTAAACAATTGGACGTTTGCAAGCAGTGCTGCTATAAGAATTACTGGAATGTTGCTTGTGTATAAAAAATTCAAAGGCCATCTTATTCCATGTCCTCTGACTCTTCCAAAGCTTAAAGGCAGCTCAACTTTCATTGATTGTGCATATACAGAAAGTGCAAACACCAGCACTGTTGCAAGTATTGCTGCAATTGCCAGTGCAAAATCCTGGGATACTCCGTTTGCAAGGGCATAAAATATCACCCATACCTTTCCAACAGCCGCATCTGCTCCAAAAGGATAGCCAAATAACCCTACTCCTGCTCCTCCTGCTGCTGCAGAGCTAGTAAAAGGGCTTAATAACCCTACAAATATCTGTTTGCTGACTCCTGCTGCAATAAAGAGACTTATTCCGCTTCCAAAGCCCCATTTTGTTGTCAGCTCATCCATAAGCATTATAAGCATGCCTCCTACTATGAGCTGGACTATGAGCACCAGCTGAAAATTAAAATATGCGCTTGTTCCTAAGTATTGCTGTGGAGGGTTAAGGCCCCCCATAAAAACATATATTCCTGCCTCAAGTATTATGAAAAGAATAGACATGACTTTTTGCAGCGCCTGAAAATCCCTTTTTCCTTCAGGCTTTGTAAGGTCAAACCCAAGAATTCCTGTTCCATTCAAAAGCTGCAGAACTATGCTTCCTGTAACTATTGGCCCTATTCCCAGTGTAAGGAGGCTTCCGAAGCTTGCACCCAAAAGGACTTCAAGCTGCTCAAACCTGAACTTGTTTGCAGGATCAAGCCCTATCAAGGGAATTGCGCTCAGAACAAAAAATGCAACAAGTATTATCAGCGTCCACTTTAGCTTTTCCTTAAACGAAAGCCTTTTTTGTGTCGGCCCCTGCACTTCAGGAAAATTGTTGCTTATCGTATGGTACCAGGCCATTTTTTGTGAAAAATTTTTTATGATTATTCTTTTTGCACAGGAGCTTTTTCAGGCTTCTTCTGCTTTTGCTTTTCCAAAAACTTGCCCCCTGCTTTTTTTATCTTTTCTTTGGCATTTTCCGATAGGTTGTCTGTTTTTATAAAATATGTTTTTGTTGGCTTGCCCTGGGACAAAAGTTTCCAAGGTTTTCCCATGCTTACTTCAAAGAACCCTTCATTCTGGATTATTATTTTTCTGGCTGATAAAGATTCAAACCCTGATTCCAGCTCTGCAATAGACATTGTTAGCGGTTTCTGGTTTATTGGCTTAAAAACAGGCCCTGAAAAGTATTTCTCCTTCCAATAGGATGGCTTTTTCTGGTCTGCTCTTTTTCCAGATCCTGCATTACCCCTTCCTCCTCTGTGTCCTGCGCCCCTTCTCTTTTTTTTGGCACCTCCACCGTGAGTATGGGATCCTCTCATCCTTGAAACTTTTTTTCTTTTTCTCTGCATTTTAAAATTACACCATTTTTTTTATCAGGCTGTTTATTTTGCTGCCCCTGTAGCCAAGGGCACCTCCTTTTGAAAAAGGCTTTTTTATGCCTTTCCTTTCAAATCCTCCTTTTGGAGGGTTGAGCCTGAATGACTTATATGATTTTGAGCTGTATTCCTGCTTATTCCTTTTTTCTGCCAAAATTTTAAGAGTTTCGTTATCTATTTCCCCATATGCTATGTAATCCTTGACCTTGTTGAGCATTCCTTTATTTGCCTGGCTCTGCTGCATCACTGTGCAGGAATTCTTGCTGAAAAGCTTTAGCATTTTGAGTGTGTCCTTTATAGGAGTTTTTACCCTGACCATTCCCCTGACGAGTATTGCTGCCAGCAATTGCTTTCCTGAATCAGTATCCTGGTTTGCTTTCTGTTCTTTTTTTTCCTGTTTTTTGGCAGGTGTTTGCGGTTTTGTTTCCTTTTTCATTTTTGTTCAACAATTATTGGCTGCTCTATTGTTTTTGTTGTGTGAAGCCTCTGAAGGGCCTGCATCACTGCTTTAACAAGGTTTATTTTATTTTTTGTCTGACCTTTTGTTTTTGTCCAGATATCTGTTATTCCTGCAAGCTTCAATATCTTGGCAACTTCTTTTTCACAGACAAGCCCTTTTCCCCTTGGGGCAGGAATGAGTCTTATGACTACACTTCCGCATTTTCCTTCAACTGCAAAAGGTATTGAGTGCTCCTCTTTTATCCTTGATTCCCAGCTTCCGCTGCCTCTTTTTATCTTTATAAGGTTGAGCTTTGCATTTCTTATTGCCTTTTCCTTTGCAGGAACAGTCTCTTTTGATTTTCCAAATCCCACTCCCACTATTCCGTTTCTGTTTCCGATGACTGCCATTGTTGAAAACTTTGGCTTGTTCCCTTCTTTTGTTTTTTTCTGGGTTTGCCTGAATACCCTTCTTTGGCCTCCGCCAAATTTTCCTTTTGACTGTCCTATAAGCAAAAGCTCTGTCTCTATTTCAGGAAGCAAAATGTCTGTTATCTCTGGCTCAAGTATCTTAAGACCCTGCGAAAGTATTGTGTCTATATTGGTTATTTCAAAGTTTTTTACTTTTTTTCCAAGCTCTGTTTTAGGCTTCCAGCCATCTACAACTCCAAGCTTTACTTTTTGTTCTTTTAAGTGAGTGGCTTCTTCTGGATTTTCAGGAGCATCTTCTGCGGTTTGTTTTTGATTTTTTTGCTGTTTTTTCATTTTGCTAACACTTTTGTTTTTATTTCCTCAACTTTTTTTACCAGGGCTCCAAAATCAACGTTTTGGTTTCTTTGCTTGGAAAAATTTTTTGTTGTTTTTTTGCTGTATTCTGATATGTGGTTTCCCAAAATTCTTTCCTGCGCAGGAAATGTTTCCTTGCCAATTGCAATTTTGAGGCCTGCATCTACTGCGCCTTTTGCAACTGCATAAAGCCTGGATCCTTTTATTGATCTTTGCATACCTATATCAACAACTGCCTCACTTATTTTGTGGCTCAATGCCTGCTTTCCCACCATCAGACCAAGAAGGTATGCTGCAGGGATGTTTTTTGCAGAATAATTCCAGCCGTATGCTTTCCTAAGCGAGGAAGAGGACATATTTATTATGGTTTTATCTCCATTCATCTCATAGATTGCAATCTGTGCAGTAATCTGGGTGTTTGACTTTCTTATGACCAGCCTTGGCTTTTTGCTCAGCAGGAGCTTAAGCCTCTTTGCATAGTCTGTCTTTCCTGTCCTCTTTCGTTTATACCGCATAACCGGTTTTTTTCGCGAAGTCATTTTAAGTCATTATTTTTTTGTTTTGCTGAATAAGTTATTTTCTCCAATATATATTTTCATGTGTGTTCTGCTTCTGAAAAATCCACCTTTTGCTTTTGAGAGAAGGGATTTGTAGGTTTCCCTTGTTATGAGCTGCTTCTGCTTTATTTCGTTCAAAAAAGCTCTTTGAACCCTTATTTTGCTCATCCATATTTTTTTTGAAGGAACTCTTGATGTTGGTTTTCCTTTTCTGGAGCCAGCCCCTTTTCTCAACCCTTTTCTTTTCTGAAGCTTTATTTTTGTAGCCCTTACTTTGGATATTCCTTTTTTAGGCTTTTTTTGTATTATCCTGTCTGCAATCAAAGACTTTATATCCCTCTTGGTTATGGCTTCTTTTATCTCTTCAAGGCTGTTCTCATCAAACAAAACCCTGTCTGGAGAGCACTTGAGTATTTGTGATGCCAACCTTTTTTGAACCTTTAAATCCATTTTTGATCAACTCATTGCATATCTTTTTTTGTCAATAACTTGTCTTTTTCCTGTTTTTCTGCATTTTTTCTGTCTTCTTCGCTGAGCTCTTCTTCGTTTTCTTTTGGCTTTTCCTCTTTTGCCTGCTTTTCTTTTTTCTTCTTTTTTTCTTCGGAAATTTTCTGCTTGCTCTGCTTTTCAAGCTTTCTCTGCTCAAGCTTTTTGAAAAAAGCCTCTGCATCAATGTTTTTTATTTTCAAGTTGAGCTTTTTGGCTTTTTCTATAATTGCAATTATTTTTTTTGCTCCTGTGCCTGAAGACACTATTATTGCGGAGCCTGAACTAAGCCCTTCAAGGTCTTTTTCTGATTTTACAAAAAACATTTTGTTTCCTTCTGAATCAAGGCCTCTTAATGACCTGGGTGTTCCATAGCCAGCATTGACGCTTTTCCTGTAACCCCTTAGTTTCTCTCTCATTTTTGAGTGCAGCCCTTTTGGCTTTCTCCACTTTTTTGCAAGCTTTTTCTTTTTATGGGCATCCTGCCTTGTGAATCTTGGAAGCTTTTTCTTCATTTCCTTTTTTTGTTCAATAAGAGTCATATTTGTTCACATCTTTTTTCCGTCTTTTTCTATTATGTATATTCCATCCTGAAATATTCTTTTGTCAAAATTTGCCCTTTTTGTAAGCTTTTCCATTTCACTGGCTATCTGCCCTGCAATTTCTTTTTCAGTGGAGCTTATTACTATTATATCTCCTTCAATTTTTACATCTGCACCCGGTTTCAGCTTCAGGGTTCTTGGGACTTTTTCTCCTAAAAAGTTTTTTACTTCCAAAACATTGTTTTTTATGGCCACACTCATTGGAAAGTGCCCTGAGCATATCTTGAGCCTGTATGTGTGCCCTTGTGTTACCCCCTTGAACATGTTTTCAAGGTGTGCTTTGTATGTGTGGATAAGCATTTTTTCCCTTTTGGAAGGCTTTTTAGCAGTGAAAGATATGCTGCCGTTTTCCACCCCAAAAATTATTCTGGGGGTTGTAATTTTTCTGGTTATTTCTCCTTCGGATCCTTTTACTTTAATAGTATAATTATTAAATTCTACACTGCATCCTTCAGGTATTTTCATTTTTTCTGTAAGTGTCTGTGTTTTCATTTTAGTAGCAATAGCACAAAAGCTTTCCTCCAATTCCCTGCTGTTTGGCCTGGGTATGTGTGAGCAATCCTTTGTTTGTTGAAAGCAAAAGCAACCCCATATCTTTTGCAGGAAGGAACCTCTTTTCAAACTTTACAAAGTCCTGTTTTGTAACTGAAAACCTTGGCTTTACAACTCCTATCTTATTTATATTGCCAAGAAGGCTTATTTTCAGAAGCTTGTTTTTTCCATCCTCTATCTCTTCAAAGCTTCCAAGGTATTTGTTTTCCTGAAGCATTGACAATAGTTTTTTTATAAGCTTGGAGTTGTACCTAACCAAAACCTCTTTTTTTCCGTTTCTTTCGCTGTTCATTATGTTAGACAGGACCGCTGCCAGTGTATCATTCAAGCTCATTTTTTGCACCTAGCTGTATTTTTTAAAACCTATTTCCTTTGATATTTCCCTGAAGCACTGCCTGCACAGGTTAACCCCATACTTGCCTATGTGCGCTCCGGTTCTTCCGCACCTCGAGCATTTTTTGGTTGATTCTCCAAACTTTCTTGGCTTTGAAAGGTTGTGTTTTTCAAATTTCTTCAGCTTGGCAGACTTTTTGCCTATCTGCTTCAATACTTTTTTTGGATCGCTCGCAGTCATTCTTGTTCACCGATTTTTGTATTAAATTTTTCTTTGAAGTAATTTATTGCCTCTTCCTGTGATATTTGGTGGCTCTTCCCTATTCTGGAAGGCTTCAGCCTTCTCTTCTTCACCCTGAATCCCTGCCTTGTCAGGGTTATGCATATCTGCAGGCCTATAATTCCTATTTCCGGCTCGTATTTAACGCCAGGTATGTCTATGTACTCTTCTATGCCGAAAGACACATTTCCATTGCTGTCAAAGTTTTCCTGGCTCAAAGAATTGTCCTTGGCTGCAAGAAACCTTTTCAGGAGGTCATCAACATTTTGTCTCATCGTAAGCTTGCATCCTATCGGAAGCCCCGGCCTCAGTCCCCATGTTGCTATCCTTTTGTTGGTTTTGGTCTTTACAGGCTCTATGCCTGTTATGTGCTTCAGAAGAGCAACTCCTTTATTTAACTTAGCTTGGTCTTTTCCTGCACCAACGTTCAATGTTATTTTCTCTATCCTTATTTCCTGCATCTTGTTCATTTTATTCTACTGCAAAAAGGTATTTCTTTCTTGTTTCAAAGGTTTTTCCCTCTTTTTCAAGGGCTGCTGTGCTTCCTTTGAGTTCCACAAGCTTTGCCCTTATTCCTATATTTTTTCCGGCATATACAATGACATTTGCGCCTTTTTCAAGAGGTATTTTTTTCACTATTTTTTTATCCTCAATATTTATTATGTATGTGTCTCCTATTTTGTGGAATTCTTTCTTTTCTTCCAGGATATTCAGCCCTCCTAAAAAGTTCAGCTGGGTCTTGCCTTTTATAAAAGATTTTTTCAGGAGTTTTGCCATTTTGTGCTTGGCGTTCTTCTTGTCCAGATCTTCCAGCTTCAAAAATCCTTTTTCGTCAAGAGTGAATATGATATGCTTATCTATTGAAGGGATGCTTATTATGTCCATGAATCCAGCGATAAAATCAGGGTTTGAAATTCTTTTTCCGTTAACCAAAACCTCTTTTTCATGGAGTATGTTTCTTACCTCCTTTGAGGTTTTTGCCATTGGCCTGAGTTCCTTGAACAGGGTCATCATGCTGGTTCCAAGCATAAGGCTGTGGGCTCCAGGGTTTGGTCTTCTTACAAACGTGTTGTCCTTTCTTTGTATTTTCCAATTTTTTGGGGCATTAATCCTTTTTATGTGCCTTTTCATTGTTTTACCTTTTCCTGCTTTTGTCTGAGTTTTTCCATTCTTTTTTTGTCATCTGTATTAAGCTCTGTAACCAAAACATTTGAAGGATTTATTGGATATCTTGCTTTTGAGCCATCTTTTTTCTGTATCTCTGCCTTTGCCACAAAAATTTTTGACTTTTTGAGGTTTACAGACTCTATTTTTCCTTCTATTTTTGCAAACTGCCCCCTCATTATTTTTACCTTGTCCCCTGTTCTTACTCTGATTGTTCTTCTACCATATTTTTGCCTGAGCTCTTTTGAGAGATGGACATTCAAAAAACTTGATTTTACGTGAAGTGGCGCATTAAATCTGTACTTTCTCTGCTTTCTTGGCTGTTTGCTTGAGTTCCAGGTTTTTGCGAATTTCTTTTTCATTTTTTTACACCACTATGTTTGCAACCTTGCCTATGGCAGGCCACTTTTCAACGACTTCTTTTGCTATAGGTCCTTTGAAAATTGTTCCTTTGGGGTTTCCTTTTTTGTCCTTTACCACCACAAGGCTGTTGTCTTCAAACTTTATTCTTGTGCCGTCTGGCCTTCTATACTCTTTTTTCTGCCTCACTATGACTCCCATCACAACAGTCTTTCGCATGTCCGGTTTGCCTTTTTTTACAGTTACAGCAACCAAATCCCCTATTCTTGCAGAGGGTATTCTTCCTTTCACGGTCTTGTGGCCAAACACAGCCAAAATCTTCACCCTTTTTGCTCCTGAGTTATCGCAAGGGTCCAGGTAGCATCCAAGAGGCAGGCATTTTGGTATTTTGGCTTTTATTGCTTTCATTTTATTTTAATACCTCAACAACTGTGAAGTTTTTTGTTTTTGAAATTGGCCTGGTTTCCATTATTCTTACTTTATCTCCTTTTTTGGCATCTATTTCCTTAGGATTGTGTGCTTTTACTTTTGTTCTCTTAAATTCATATCGCTCATATTTTTTCATGTATTTTCTCCTGTTCCATTCAACTGTCACGGTTTTCTGCATCTTGTCGCTTACAACTATTCCCACAAACTCCCTTCCTCTCGTCGAGATGGGTTTTTTCCCTATTGTGATGCTTTCTTTTTTTTGGTTTTTTGGAGTTGTCATTTTTTTATCCTTTCTTCCGGTCTTTTGATGATTTTATTTCCTTCAATTTTTTTATTCTCTATTATGAACGTGTGATTTCTTTTCAGGATTGTTTTTGTTTTTTTTTCTGTTTTGACTTTGAAAGTGCTTTTTGTCTCTTCTATGATTATTCCTTTTGTTTTTCTTTTTTCCGGGTCTGTTATCTCTACATGCGACCCTATGAACTCTTGAGCATTTTCCATGTTTTATCCGATGTCTATTGTTTCGGGTGGGAATCCCTCGTCAACCAAGGCTTTCCTTATATTTTTCAGGTGGTCTCCCTGAAGTTCGACATATGTTTCCTTTGCCGTTCCCCCGCATGCAAACTTGTTTTTCAGTTTCTTTACAAGGTCTCTTAGGTTTACATCTTTGCTAAACCCTTCGACAAGCGTGTATTTTTTTCCGAACTTTTTCTTTATTATCTTTGCAGTTATTTTCTGCTTTTCCTTGGTTATGGTTTCCCAGACTCCCAGGTCTTTTGGAAGACCTGTTATTGGGTCTATTTCAGCCATTTTTGGTTTTTGTTTGTTCCTGTTCTATTTTTTTTATTCTTGAAAGTATTTTTTTAAAGTTCTTTATCATGTGGGGGTTCTTTGGATTTGTGCCCGTAGCCACCTGAGATCTCAGCTTCATAAGCTCCAGTGTTGCTTCGCTTTTCTTTTTCTCAAGATCTTCTGCACTCAGTGATTGTAGTTGTTTGAATTTCATTTTTTATCTGTCTGCTTTGTTTTTTTTGACGACTTCTTTGGCTTTTCAGAAGATTTTCTTTCTTGAGAGCCTTTTTCACCATCTTTGTCTTCATGAGAGTTTTCTGCAGGCTCATCTGTCTCTTCAATTGCTGTTTCAGGTTTTTTCAGCAGCTTTATCTTGTCAGGAAGCTTTGTTGTCTTTGGCAGGATGCTTACTTTTATTCCTATTACCCCTGTTTTCAGCTTGGCAACTGCATAAGCTTTTTTAACTCCTGATATTGCTATGTCTCCGCATTTTTTCAAATATCCCTGCCAGAATCTCCATGATCTGGCCCTTGCGCTTGGGATTTTTCCTGAGATAAGTATCTCAACACCCCATGCCCCTGCATTCATGACCTCCCCCATAACTTTATGTCCTATTCCTTTGAATCTCTGGCTGCCGTATCTTTCAAGGCTGTTGGCAATTATTTCCGCAACAATTCCTGCATCTGCATATATATTTTCCACTTCTATAAGCTCTATTTGGGGGTTTTCAAGGTCAAACTTCTGCTTCAGCTCTTTTGTAAGGCGTGTTATGTTTGCTCCGCTCTTTCCAACAATCAGCCCGGGTCTTGATGCGCAAATTATTATTTTTTCTCCAAGCGGTGTTTTCTGGAGTTTTGTATAGCTGTGCCCCACATTTGAA
Organism: Nanobdellota archaeon; assembly: GCA_041305085.1. Taxonomy (GTDB): domain Archaea; phylum Nanobdellota; class Nanobdellia; order Woesearchaeales; family UBA9642; genus SURF-58. Next base: position 14,173 of record JBFYMA010000021.1, read on the forward strand.
AGGTTGCTTGTTATGTATTCCTGTATTGCAAATTTTTTCAGGTTCTGCTTTATGAATTGTCTTTCTATCATTTTATCCCATCAATTTTTTTTCAGCTTGCTTTTCGGGCTTAACTTCTGGAGCTTTTTTTTCTGTCTTTTTTATTTGTACGTCTTTGATCTTTTCTGCTGCGCCTGGTTTGTGTGATTCCAACTGCTTTTCCTGTTTTTCTTTTTGAGGCTCCTGTTTCACATTTTTTTCTTCTTTTATTTTTGTTTTTTGTGAGACCTCTTTTTCAGCAGCTGCTTTTTCAGGTTTTTTGTCCTGCTTTTTTTCTGGCTCATTTTCCTGGACAACTATTTCAACATGGCTTCTCTTCATCTTTATCCTGCTCTGCCTTCCATAGTGCCACGGCTGGGATGCTCTCTGGACGACAAGTCTGCTTATTAGTAGGTCCTTTGCGCTGAGCCCTTTGTCCTGAGCATTGGACTCTGCGGATTTTATAAGATCCAAAAATATCTGGCATGCCTTTACAGAGTATCTTCCGCTCGCCATGGGCCCTTTTTTGTGTCCTGGGCCGTTTGTAAACCTTTTGTAAGGAATTGCTGTTGTGAGACTTATGGCATCCTCTAAAATCTTTTTAGCTCTTGCTGTATGTTTCCCTCTTATTCTGTTGGCTATCTCTACGCTTGTCTTTGTGGATATGCTGACATCCCTTGCAACTGCTTTTGCAGAGTCCTGTTCAATCGTTTTTGTTGCGTATCTGTATTGCGCCATTTTTGTTTTTTTGATTTTTTCTTTTCTATTTATTATTTTTCCGCCTGATGCTGGCAATTATCTTTTTATTTAACTGAAACATTGGAACTACTCCTTGTAGCTCCTACTCCTGGAGCATTGTGGCCAACCTTTGACCTTGTCAATGAGTACTCGCCCAGATAATGGCCTATCATCTCTTCCTGTATAATCACAGACACGAATGTTTTTCCATTATAAATGCTTATTGTTTTCCCGACCATGAATGGTAATACAACCATATCGCGCGAATGTGTTTTGGCACGCGGCTTTATTTTTAATGTCTGAATCAGCTTTTTCTTTTCAGGAGACAACCCTCTTTTTATTGCTCTTCTCTGTCTAGATGGAAAAAGTTCTGCAATCTCATCTATAGACATTGCCTGCAGTTCTTCAAGAGTCTTTCCTTTGTATGTAAAAATTTTTTTTGCCATTTTATTATTGTCCTGTGCTCACTCTTCCCTTCCTCCTTCCTGTTCTTCTAGGCCTTATATATCCAACATTTCTTCCTGGAGGCGCGTTTTTTGGAGCGGGCCTGGCTTTTGACTTTCTTGATGTTCTTTTGTTTCCAAATGGGTGGTCCACTGCGTTCTGGGCAGATCCTCCTATCTTTGGATAAAGCTTGTTTTTTGCCTTGTACTTGTAAAATGCCTTTCCTGCCTTTATCAAAGGCTTTTCCATCCTTCCTCCTCCTGCAACTATTCCAATGGTTGCTTTGCACATTGGATGGAATGCTTTTTGCTTTTTTGAAGGGAGCTGGATGCTTACCTTGTCAGATGTTTTTGAGACTATCTTTGCAAATGTTCCTGAGCTTCTGACAAACTTTCCTCCGTCTCCCGGAACTCCTTCTATGTTGTATATCATTGCTCCTTCAGGAACATCCTTTAGGCAGAGGGAGTTTCCTGTTTCAGGCTTTGCCTCATTACCTATACTTATCTGCTCGCCTACCTTTAACCCTTCAGGTGCTATCATCAGTCCTGTCTGGTTGTTAGGGAACCTTAGTCGTGCAAGAGGGGCAGAGTGTCCTCTGCATTTTATAAAGTCAACAACAAGCGCTGTTGAATATTTTGTGCTTGTTTTTGCCTCTCCCTTGTATTTGAAAGATGGCGCCCTGTATGTTGGGCTTCCTTTTCCTCTGGCCTGTTGGATGAGTGTCTTTCCCATTTTTTTACCTTCACATCATTCCCATTTTGGTGGCTATATCAAGTGCAGGGGTTTCAGAGCTGAATGTTATATATGCCCTTTTTTTTCCGTTCTTGTCTATAAGTGTTCTTATTTTTAGTATTTTTGCACTGAATATTTTTTCCAGCTCTGACTTTATCTCTTGTTTTGATGCTTTTCTTTCAACTACAAATATGAGCTTGTTTTCTGATTCCATCATTCGTATGGATTTTTCTGTTGAAAGCGGATGGCTTACTATCATTTCTTATCCTCTGTTTTTTTAGCAGGCGTTGTGCTTGCTTTTTTTGGTTTTATTGTTTTTTCAACAGGTTTTGTTTTTTCTGTCTTAATCATTTGAGCTTTGTCCTGTTTTTTCTGTTTATTTTCTGAGGATTTTTTTGAAACAGGCCTGATGCCTCCTTCCATAAACAAATGCCTATTTTCCAAAACACCTATTGCTGGCTCTGTGTAAAGAGTAAGCCTTCCTGGATGTGTTCCCGGTGCAAGCTGGCTGCAGGTTATGTTTTGTATCTCCACAACTTCACAGCCCTTTATGTTTCTTGCAGATCTTGACAAAGGACAGCTTTCTGAAACAACTATCAGTGGGCCTTTTTTATCCTTGTATTTTCTTCCCCTTGACTTCCCTTTTCCTGCCCTTATTTTTCTCTGCTTTGCCCTCTCAAGTTCTTTGCCAAACCCCAAAGTGTTCAATGATTCAAAAAATGATTTTGTTTTTCCTATCTTTTCAAACTCTGCTGAAAGCAAAAATGGATAGTTATCTGGAAAAAGATGGTTTCTTTTTTGCAAAAATGTTTTCTGGAGTGTTGCTGAAAGTGCGCTCTTTATTGCTTTTTGAAGCTCTCTATTGTTGATTTTCAACTGGAAGTCCTTTTCAGGCTTTGGAGGGTGGGCTCTTCTTCCTTTGACTGTTCCTGGCGCAAATGCTGCTTCATAATTGAACTGTGTTCCTCTTCTGGACATAACTTTTCTTGGTATTCTTGAAGCTCCCCTACCGTATGCTCCCCTATAGTCCCTTCTTCTTTTGCTGAGCCTTACACTTGCATTTTTTCCAGCCATGCTGTATGCTCCATAGGGCTGCCTGTCATTTATCTGCTGGGCAATCACAGCTCTTTCGACAAGATCAGTTCTTACAGTTTCCCTGAACTGTACAGGCAACTCTTTTTCGCCAATCTTTTCATTTTTTGGGTTGTATATTGCGAGCTTCATTTTGGTTATTTTATCTTCCCTGCTTTGACCTTGTACTTATATAATCTATCTGAGGCGCCTCTTCAGAGGTTTTTGTCTGCCTCATTGCCTTTGTAAGGATTACAAGCCTTTTTCTTGAGCCTCCAAGCGATCCTTTGACAAGCAGAAAAGTGTTTTTTATTTTTCCGTATTTCAAAAACCCTCCTTCAGGATTTATCTCCTCAGGATTGCTGGAAATCCTGAATATCTGCTTGTTGTATTCTGTTCTTTGGTGAAAACCTGTCTGGCCTGCATGAGGAACCCTGAACATGTGCCATCTTGTGTACCAGACGCCTATTGCTCCGGGGTTTCTTCTTGATTTTTCTGTCTTGTGCCTTTTCAGGTCTATGCCAAACCTTTTTACAGGCCCTTGGAGCCCTTTGCCTTTTGTTACTGCGTGCGAATCAACATACTGGCCTGGCTTAAACACCTGCTCAATTGTTATGTCCTTGTCTATGTTGTCTTTTACAAACTTTATCTGGTCCTCTTTTTTTCCTGAAAGCTTTATTTCAAATATTTCAGGCCTTTTTTTCAGTCCCACAAGCTTTGGCTGGGTGTGTACAAGCACAGACAATATTTCAAAGTCCTCAGGCTTTATTTCTCCGAACTGCTTCTGGTTTTTTGGAACAATCATCTTTCTGGATAGCTCTTTTGTCTTTCCCACAAAAAACTCTTTTGCAGGCTGGAGCTTTCCTGAAATGTTTTTTTTGTAAATCCTTACTGAAACAATTTTTATAGGAGGGCATTCCACCACTGTTACAGGAGAGGAAACCTCTTCTCCTTTTGTCAAAGAATTTTTTTCTGTATCTGTATAAACAACATGCGTCATTCCTGCCTTGTACCCTGGAAACCCTGACAATGGAAATTCTGAAGCCTGCCAAGTCCTTATTCTTGGATACATTCTTTTAGCCCTTTTCCTAGGCCAAAACTGCATGGTTCCGCTTCTTGGTGTGTGTGGGGTTGGCATTTTTTTAGCTTGTCTTGTTTAGATAGTTCTATCTGCTTTTTTGTATGCATCATAAACAGCCTATTTGAAACCTTTTTGAGAATACAAGCGTCCACTCGTACTGAAAAGGCTCTTTTCAGGCTCGTGTATGGGTTAAATTTGCACTAAATTTAACGATGTTTGGAGGAAAAATAAGGTATTTATAAATGTTTGGGTTGGTTTGTGGCCTGTGTAGACTCTAAATTTGATTTGTTTTTTTGCTTTGCTTCCTTTTTTGCCTGCTTCTGCTGCTTTTTTATGAGAAAAATTCTTTTCTTTACATACTGCAGCGGATTCTTGATGTTTTCCTTCTCCATCTCTCCTGAATAAACTCCAAGGTCTGTATAATACGCCTTATTATCATATCCTGGTGGTGTTGTCTTGGATTTTTTGTTTTTGTAATACCTGAGCTGACCTTTTATGTATGTCTCCCTCAGCGGCTCAGTATTTTTTTTGTTCCACTCATAGATTCTTTGCTCTATTTCTTCATAGCTCCAGCCAACATTTGACAAAAAAGTTATGAGGATAAACACCCCTCTTTTTCTTCCATCCTCCAGTCCAAAGAGGAGCTTTTTTATGCTTGGTGGAAAGAATTCTTCAGGAATTTTCTGCAGGTCTTTGTCAAAGTAATCCTCCAAAGGCTTTGCTTTGCTTTTTTCCTGCAAGTTTTCTATCTGTGGGGCAAAGTCATAAGCTTCTCTTAACAAAATAGATGCTTCCCCTTTTTCGCAGGTTTTTCTTTCAATGAATTTGTGCTTAAAAGATGCATTTTCAGGCTTTGCCTCTTGTTTTTTGAACTGGAGAATTTTTTCAATATCGACGGGCGTTGATACCAGCCCTGATTTTTCGTGCAATGAATATGGCATCCTGTACATGTGCCTTGAGCTTATGAGAATTGTGTCTATGGCAAGGAAAGGCTCTATGTTAAGCACAGGCATCTTGTTTCCTGACCTGTCTTCCCTGTATTCTATAACATTTTTGTCATTGATTTTTTTGACAATGTTCTGGATTTCTCCTTTTTCAAGCTTTGTAAGCGCTTCTGTAACTGGCTTTTTTATGGATTCTTTTATCAGAAGAGCTATTCTCTGGGGAACTTCTGGAAAAAGGTTTTTTGTGTGCTGCTGACCTATTTTTTCTGGAAAAGCCTCCCAAGGCACTGCAACATGGAATCCTTTGTTTCCTGAAAATTTGGCAGTTATGCTGTTGACTTTATAGTGCTTCAATGCTTTTATTATGTAATGAGTTGCTATTTTGCTGTACTCAAAAATCTTGCAGTCCACATCTATTATAAGATCCCATCCTTTTCTGAGGCTATCCAGCTCCTCTCTTCTCATGCCTGGCTTTAATGCCAAAGGATTTTTCCACAGCTCTTCGCTTGCATGAAAGCTGCTGACGCCTTTTTTTGCCAGCTCCAACACGTCGTTTGGATAGTTGAGAACATCAGGCCTTCTTCCCATTCCCTGCTGAAACCTTACAGCAACCTCTTTATCCTTTGCATGCCTTACTAGCTCTTCCTGGACTTTTTGCTGCTTGTAGAATGACAGTGACTTTGCAATAAACATTGGAGAGAGTAAACCCTCCATATTTATATGGGTTTGGGTGATGATTGAGGTTAATAATTTAACAGGGAGCATATTTGCAAAATTTTAAATATGCTGAAAATGTCCTGATTTTATGGGAGCTTCAGGCACAGACATAGAAGAGATTATCAATCAATACAAAAACAGACCTATGAAAAGGACTGTAAGCAAAGAATTGCCTGACACTATGGGTGATTTAGTGATTCAGAGTTTTGTTGGTGCCATAAGCAAATTACAGAAAAATTCTTATGATGCAGGAGCCCATTTTGTAAAAATTAAGTATGTTCCGGAAAAACTTCTTTGTATCAGTGATGATGGGCGAAGTGTTGTTCCAAAAGAAATTGAAGATGAAGTTCTGTGTATGGGTGAAAGCCACAAGAAAAAGAAAAAATTTTCTGAAGATGGGCGGGCATATCTTGGAAAGCATGGAATAATGATGATTGCTGTTAAAAAGCTTGCAGAATATCTACAATTTGATGCCAGAAAGAACGGAATACATACAATTATTGAAGAAGATTTGAAACTGCCTCTTACTCTTGACAAGGAAATAGTGCCAAAATTAGTTGAAAGATGCAATCCTGAAGAACACGGCACCATAATAACTCTCAAAGGTTTGAGATTTTCAGAACAGGATGTAAGTGAAAAAGACCTTATCCAGAGGCTTGAATGGGAAGCCCCTTTAGACCCTGAAGATTTCAGAGTTTATGTAAATGATAAGGAGGTAAAATCAAAAATTATTGAAAAAGCTATTTCTCCTTTTAGTGTTAATTTTGAAGGCAAACATTGTGGAAAAGTTGAAGGAATATTATATCTTACCAGCAAACCTGCACAGCATTATGGCATAAGAATAAGAGTTAATAAGGGAGGCATTGGAAGACCTGATGAGCACCAGGCACTGTTAACAAAAGGTTTCAAATACGGAACTGGAGGAAAAATTATAGGAACTATTAATGTTGACGGGCTTGATTCTACAATAATATGGGGCAGAGAAGGATTTGTAAAAGATCATCCTGCATACAGGGAGTTTTTAACTAATGTGAGAGAACATATAAAAGAAATTAATAACTTTGCCAGCAAGTACGAAGAAGATACCAGAGAAAAAAGGGTTGGACAGAAAATAGGAGATATATTAAAAAACATAAAAAAAGCCGCGCTCAAGCCAGAAATTCCTGAAGTCAACCAAGAGACACAAATTGTTCTTCGGCAGTTGGAAGACAGAAACAACCCAGGAGAATACAAAAAAGAGAGTAATGTGATTATTTTAAACGAGGACTATCCTGGACTAAGGCACTTGCCTACAATGACTCTTGCCCAATACGGAAAAATTGTTGAAAATATATTTGTAGATGTTTTGGCAAGGTCAAGGGTCTCGAAGACAAGCAGGGGCAAATGGAACAAGTATGAGACAGAAATGGCGCAGTTGTGGGATTTATTGAGAGTACAGCCAATAAAAAAGCCAGGGTCTGTTTTTGGCTATCTTTATCAAAACAAAATATACACAATTTCAGAGCTTTCAAAAGTCAAGGGAGTAAATACAGGAACAACAAAATACCTTGTGGATACAGGATTTTTGAAAATTGAAGGTGAAGGAATAGTGGGCAAAGAGTATCAAGAGAAAGAAAAGCTTTTGAATGGAATGCTTACTTTGTATGATTTTGTGGATGCTCAAGATTTTACTTCGACAGGCATGTATGCAGCTCTTGACAGAGCTTTTGAAATTCTTGAGGCTGCAAAAAAAAATATCCGAATAAGCCCGTTTGTAAGGGTATTTGAAAACGGAAAAACTAGTTGTTACCTGCTGGAAAGCGTCTGTCTAAAAAGATTTACTGAAATGTTTTTCAAAAGCGGGAAAAGAGGCTCTAATCTTAACGAAACAATAATCCAAAGATTTGAAGAATTACAGAGCGAGTATGGAACAATGAGCTCTGCAGGGCACAGCGTAGGGCTTTCTGTCTCAAAAGTCTCTTCTGTTGTTGATTATGCAAGAAAAAACAATCTTCCAATAAGACTAAATGCCAATAAAATAAGTTTTGCAGATTTTATCGCAGCTTTCCAGCACCAAAGAGGCAATAGGTTTTAGAGATGATAAAAAAAGGAGACATATTCGAAGAGATAATTCAAGGAAATCTTTTAAGCGTTTTTTCTATTGATGATCTTGTCAGAAGAGGGGTTAATGAAGCAACAATCAGGGGCTTAAAGCAGGACAAAATACAAAGAATCAATGGAAACCAGAATTCATTTCTTGGGGCACTTATATTAAATTATTTGATCAGGAAAGTTCCATTTTATCAAATAAAAAAAGAAGAAAATTATGTTTCTGCACTTGAGCTTTCACTGGCGCTGGAAATTTCGCTGGAGAAACTCCTAAAAGCAAAGTCAGGAAATAAAAGAATTGCTAAACTAATTAAAGTGAAGGGAGAACAGGATTACTATATTAATATAAAAGATTTGCATCTCGCTTTAGGGCACAGCAATCCATTAGTTTCTTATACACAAAATGATGATCAAGGCGTGTATATTATGAGGGTTCACTCTCTTCCATCAAAGCCTTCTGAAACAGAAAAAATAGCAAATACTAAAGAAATTGAGAAGACTGGCCAGTTAAAAGAGTCTGAAGAACTGAAAGAAAGACAAGAGCTTATTCAAACTGAAAAACCTCCAAAACACATACCAAAATCCTTTCCTGTTCCAACTAATACAGAGATCAGGCCAGGAGCAGAGCTATTGACTAATGATGAGAAGCAAAGAAAAGCAGAGAGAAACTTTTATAGATTTAAAGCACAAAAAGCAAAAGAAGAGCGTGCAGGAGGATCCGGCGCACTGGGATTAAAAGTTGCAAGAGTTGTAAAGTACGAGCCTGTACGAGGCGAGCTTATCCACCCAAACTGGGAGTGTCCTATTCCTGATGGCTGTAAAGAGCTCAAAGTTTATTATCATCCCATAGAAATAGTCAGTGTTTTCAACATTGATGAAAAAGATTTAATAAATCAAATAGCTTTTAAAAGAATTCCCTCAAGATTTACTCCTGAAGGGCAGGCGCTTATTCTAAGCTCAAAAGAGCTGAGCAATTATGTCAGTCAAAAAACCAGGTTTGAAAACATCCAGCCTGAAGGCTTTAAGGTTCTTTTTGGTTTGAAAAAAAGCGAAGAATCTAACAGAAGCCTCTCTGGCTATGGTCTAAACTTAGTTGTTCCTTTCAAAAGAAAAATAAATATCCGCATAAGCAAACGACCGGAAGATGACAAGTTTTTTCATATTAATGAAAGAGAATATGGGCATGTTTCTGAAGAAAAGATTAAGCTGGATGAAAATTTCTGGAACTTTTTAAGCACAAATGACAGCTCTCTGCGGGCTCAGGCACATGTTTATGAACCTGGAAAAGTTCTTGATCTTGAGCTTGCAGCAAGGTTTTTCAATGGAGATATGCAGTACAAGCCCAAGATAAAACTCATAGACTCAAATGTTCTGCAAAAAATGGTTCAAGAAGGCATTTGTGACCTTGATCTGGCGCTGGCAGGAGAGTTTGGAGAACAAAAAATAGAAAATGGCTTTGACATAGAAAGGCTTTATAGGATAAAGAAATCCTTTTCCCAAGACTATCTGAGAGATTTGTTAGTTAATCACAAACTCAGAGAATATTTTGAGTCCTGTTATTAAGATCAGTTTACATACTCTCCAGAATCTTAATCCTTTCATCAATTGGAGGGTGGGTTGAGAACATGTTGTTGAGCCAGGACTGCCTTTTTCTCAAAGGGTTTTCAAGATATAGATGTGCTGTTGCCTTGTTTGCAGTATCCACCACTGTATCTGTATCATTCTTTATCTTTTTGAGCGCTCCTGCAAGCCCTGGAGGATATCTGGTTAATTTTACTGCTGTTGAGTCTGCAAGATACTCCCTCCTTCTGCTAAGCGCAAGTTTTATCAGCTGTGCTATTATTGGGGCAAGTATTGCAAGAGCTATTGCAATCACAATAAATATTATCTGCGCCTGCCCTCCTCCGCTGCTTTTGCTGTCTCTTCTTCCTCCGCCCCAGAGAAAGCTTCTGAACATTATGTCGCTGAAAAGAACCACAACACCCACCATGACTGCCACCAACACCATAAACCTTATGTCATAGTTTGCTATGTGGCTCATCTCGTGGGCAATCACTCCTTCAAATTCCTGCCTGTTCAGCTTTGTCCTTGCGCCACTGGTTACTGCAATGCTTGCATGTTTTGGGTCTCTGCCTGTTGCAAAGGCATTTATTGAATCCTCTTTTATTATGTAAATCTTCGGCATTGGAGTTCCTGCAGCTATTGACAGCCCTTCCACAGTGTTCCAGTAAAAAGGGTCGTCTTTTTTTGTTATGGGTTTTGCGCGGCTGGTTGCAAGAACTATTGAATCCCCTGAATAATAGCTTACAAGAGTCCAGATTATTACTATAAAGAATGCTATTATTAGTATGGAAATTGTGTACTCTGGTGCAAATGCCTGGGCAAATACATATCCCAGCAACAGCACAAAAATTGAAAAAATAAATACAAGAAAAAAGCTTCCTATCTTATTCCTGCTTATTTCCCTGTAAAAGTCTGTTGTTGCAAATGCCTTGTTCATTTTAAAAAATAAAAAAATCTAAAACTTTACCTGGACATTCTCCCTTTCTTTTCCCTCTGTCTTGAAGAACTCCTGCTCCTTGAAGTTAAACATTCCTGCAATTATGTTTCCTGGGAATTTCTGTATTCCATCGTTAAACCTCAACACAGAGTCGTTGTAAAACTGCCTTGCATAGGATATCTTGTTTTCTGTTCCAGACAGCTCTTCCTGAAGCTGCATAAAGTTCTCGTTTGCCTTAAGGTTTGGATAAGCTTCTGCAACTGCAAACAGGCTTTTCAATGCTCCTGCAAGCATGTTGTCTGCCTCTGCCTTCTGGGCAAGGGTCTTTGCCTGCCCCATCATGTTCCTGGCCTCTGTAACCATCTGGAAGGTTTCCTTTTCATGCTTTGCATAACCTTTGACAGTCTCCACAAGGTTTGGTATAAGGTCAAACCTTCTTTTTAATTGTACATCAATCTGGCTCCAGGAATTCCTTATCCTGTTTCTAAGTGTTATAAAATAGTTGTAGGTTCCTATAATATATATAAGAATTATTACAACAATTATGAGTATGATCCAAAGTGCTAGTGCCATTTTTTCCCTCCTGAATGTTTTGATGGCTGTAAAAGGTGTGCGTTTATAAATTTTGTTAAGGAAAAATAGCTATTAATGTTATGAAAAATTTTATTAATTCCTGAGCATTCCCCAAACAGTATGGCTTCACTAAAGCAATTTCAGGAACACTGCAAAAAAACTGCAAAAAAGTTTGAGTCAAGGGAAAAAGAGATAATGACTTGGGGATTGGGAATAAGCGGAGAGGCTGGTGACCTTGCAGGCTGCATCAAAAAGACATACGCCCACGACAACGACCAGATAACAGGCATAAGGGAAAACATTGGGGACATGATGTGGTATGCTGCAATGGTCTGCAATTTCTATGGCTGGGATTTTGAGGAAATCCTGGATGAAAATATTGACAAGCTCAAAAAGAGGTATCCAGAAGGCAAATTCACAACAGAAAAAGCCAAAAGAGGAGGCACCAGGATTGACTGGAACGAGCAAACCAAATAGCCTTCTTCCTTTTGTTGAGGAGGCAACTGTTGAAGAATATATTTCAAAAGTGCAGAATGCATGGCAAGGGGACCATTACACAGACTTTATTCTTCATATTGGCAAGAGTGTTGAGGAAGAAAATTTTAATGTTTTTTTAATAGCTCAAGCGTACCTGCAAAACTCTGAAAGTAATCTTTCCTGCCTTGAGCTTGGCTATGTTACATTCATGGCGCTGAATGAAAGCGGCAAGCTGCCAAAAGTTTCGGAAAAAATTTATGCAGACTCTTTTTTAAGGTTTGGTGCCCACAAGAAGTTCCAAAGCCACTTAATAACTGTTCAGGAATCTTTGCAAATGAACAACGAATTCCTAGCAACACTTTTTCACAATGTTGATTATAACTCAAAAAGGTGTGCTTTGCACATTTACGGGGCGCTGGAAATGCAGGCACTGACTGATTATAAAAAAATTTCCAAAGCTTCAGCAGGACAAAAAGTGCTTGCCGATGAGGCAGAGTACTTTCAGGGAGACCTTAGGCTAAATGCAGAAATAGCATTTCTTACAGGAAACGGCCAGTTGGCAGCAAGAATCAGGGATGCGCAAAAGAAATGAAAGTTTATTCTATCAGCCATCCCACTCTTCTTCAAAGAGCTCTTTCAGAGTCTTTGCTTTTTTTGGGCCGATAAGCTCAACTTTTTTGAGCTCTTCTTCATCTGCATTGATAATTCTTTTTATTGTTTTGAATTCTTTTAAAAGAGGCTTGTTGAGTGTTCCCCCAATTCCTGGAAGGCTGGCAACTATGTATTCCTGCTGCTCTTTTTTTGTCAAAGGCTTTGCGCTGTGTGCTGTAAAAGGAGTTATTCCAGAAGCATTTTCTCTTTCGCTTATCACTTCAAGTATATCTGCTGTTTCTTTGGAGTTTTTTGTCTGCAGCAAAGGTATGCCGTAGCTCACTGTTATTGCTGCGATCATTCCTTGTATTGCCTTGTGGCTTATTTTTCTTACTCCATAGATATCTTCCATTCCCTGCACTATTATTAACGGCCTGGGATACTGTTTCAGGTTTTTTGCCTGCCCCAGCAGTCTGCCATCAATTATTGAGTCCACAAAGTCTTGAACTGTCTTGTACTCTACAACCACATCACTGCTCAGCAAATAATCCCCTACTTCGAGCTTTGATAGCTCTATTGTGAACCCTCTGTCTGCAAGGATTTTTAATGGCTGGGAGTTTTTTTCCCTATAGTCTGCAACAATTTTTATCTGCTCTTTTTTTCCCACAAAATCTTTGAGAGATTCTTTGAAAGGGTTTTTTTCAAGGATCTGCTTAGCCCTGATTATTGAGCTCTGCATTCTTTTTTCCTTTCTGAGAGCCACCCAGTGGTATGCCTCATCTCGCGTGTCTTTTGTTGAAAGTACTATTACTTTTCCTTTTTCCAGCCTTCCAGTTCTGCCGCTTCTCTGGATTTTTCTTATGGCGCTGGGTATAGGCTCATAGAACACAACAAGATCCACCTGTGGTATATCCAGTCCTTCTTCTCCGACACTGCTGCTAACCAATATATGAAATTTTCCTTTTCTGAAATCTTCAATTATTTCCTTCTGCTTTTTCTGGCTCAGCCCTGTATCTTTTTTTTTCTGCTGGCCAATAAAAAGCTTTGACTGAAAACCGCCATCATTCAGCATACCTGTTATTTTTCCAGCCATATCCCTGTATTGGGAAAAAATAATCATCTTTCTTTCCGGGTTTTTTTCCGCAATCTTTCTTATTATCTCCAGCTTTGGATGCTCAATTTTTTTTTCTATAGCCGCATCTGCTTTTATTAGTGCAGACCTGAAATTTATATCTTTTACAAGATTTTGTGTTGCTTTTATTTTTCCGCTGTTGGCCTCTGCCTGAAGCTTGTTCAAAAATTCTTTCAGCGCAGAAACATCCTGTGTTTCTATAAGCTCCAGTGCATGGTGCAGCTTCAGTGCTTCTGCAATCAGGCTTATGCTTTTCAGAATCTCAAAATTCTTTTCTCCCTGTGCTATTTTGCTGTGCAGTGCTCCCTGCAGGCTTAAAAGATCTGTTTTATTGTAGTTGCCCGCAGACCCGTACAGATAGCCGTGCTTGCTTACCTCTGCAAGCTTTGAGTTAAAGGAGTCCTGCAAAAACTTCTTTATCTCCCTGAACTCTTTCGGAAGCATAACAGATATTTTTTTAAAGTCGACGTTCTGGACATAGGGCTTCACATCAGGGCTTTCAGTTGTTCTTAATTCTATATCCTTTATGAAAAGATTATTTGCAACTTCTAGGATTTTTTCAGGGCTGTCCCCTGGGCTGGCAGTAAGTGCAAGTATTCTTTCATGATCTGCCTGCCTATGGTATTGCTTTGCAAGAAATACATAGGAGTAATTTCCTATAGCCCTATGCGCCTCGTCAAAGCCAAAAAGGCAGACATTCTTAAGGCTTATTTTTCCTGATAATACATCATTTTCCAGCCCTTGGGGTGTTGAAAAGATTATTCTGGAGCTTTCCCAAAGTTCTTTCCTTTTTTCAGGGCTTATCATGCCTGTGAGCACTGCCATTTCTTTTTCATCCACATCTAAATGCCTTTTAAATACCATAAGATATTGCTCTATCAGCGGCCTTGTTGGCCCTATAAATAATATTTTTGATTCTGGAAAATTCTTCAGCCTGTGGGCTGCAAGCATAAGGAATATTGCTGTTTTTCCCATCCCTGTTGGAAGGACGACCAGGCAGTTTTTTTGGCTTGCAGTATGAAATATTGTCTGCTGGTACAGCCTTGGAGAAAATTCTTTTAGCATAGAATAAAGAAAAGCTGCTTTGTATAAATAATTTTGCTAAGAGAATGCCCAGTAAATCAAGAAAAAGAAAAAAGAATGTTTTTATCTCTTCTTCTTTTTCTTTTTTGCAGGTTTCTTTTTTGAGGCTTTTCTTTTCTTGCCGCCTCTGGCCATTTTTGCCCTTGAAATATCTCCGTTTTTGTCAACAAAGTACAAGTACCCTGCCTGCTTCTTCACTCCTACTTTTGCAACCTTTTCCGCCATAAAAAATCACCCCTCAGTTATGCTGCAATTCTGGAATTATTAGTATATAAATATTGTGTTTTTAGAGAGTCAGCCGGACAATTCCCCTTTTTCTATCTGGACAAAGAAAAACGCAGTCAGTATTATAGCTATAAACAAAGGAATTATTATAATGAACAGCTTTGTAAACAGCACAAGCACAGAATATGTTAACACAAATATAAACATGAAACAATAGACTATTCTCGAGTTTGCAAAAATCTTTATGCCTTCAAATGTTGGTATGGGGAGCACTGAAAAAAATGCCAGCATCACACAAATCATTGTCAGGTATGAAAAAAGCTCGTTGTCTGTAGAGGAAAAAAGTATCTTGAGTATTATGACAAAAACTATATACACTATTATGCTTGTTATGGCCACTTTTGACATGTCCCTGTAATTCACTCCCTGGCTGAACCTTTTTCCAAGGCTCGTCCTGGGGTTGTGCTCAAGATTTACTTCTCCTGGAGAAAGCAATGGTATAAGCCCAAAAGAAAAAAAAGATATTGCGAGAGATATGCCCATTCCAGGAATTGTGTTGGAGAATTTTCCCTCATAGCCGAGCTTTTTTGCAATCTTTTTCTGCAAAAACCTGGCAAAAAATGTCACTATCCCTGTAAAGAGGACTGTTGTTATAAAAAGTGCTGCACCTGTTGCAAGGTTCAGGTCTGTTGTCCTCCACTTGAAAAAAAAGAACACCAGTGAAAGGGAAAGCGTTGTAAGCAGGAATTTTTCAAGCTCCTTTGGCTCAAAGACGGGCTCTTTTGTCATTATAGCATATTTATGCTGGTTGTTTTTATATGTTTTTGTTTTTAGGGGAAATTATTCTTCTTTGTCTTCTCGTATTTATAACAAAAATTTGCCTGATTACTCATGGGCTCGCCCTATCCTCAACCCAAAAGCAAGGGATTCCTGCTTGGAATTTCTTCTTTCAGTAGAGCTTTTCAATAAGTGGAAAAGATTGGTGCTAATGCTTTCATTTCACAATCGCCCAGACCATATCATTGAGATACTTGCCGTCTTTACATTTGTTTTTTCTCAACACCCCTTCAAGTTTAAATCCTGCTTTTTCCATGACTCTTGCAGACGCTTTGTTGAAAGTTCTGCACCAGCCTTCAAGCCTTTTTAGTTTGTATTTTTTAAAAGCATATCTTGTTACTATTTTCAAGGCTTTTGTGGCAATGCCTTTTTTTCTGAACTTTGGATGTATTCCGTAAAATACATTTCCTCTGTGTTCAAAGAATTCTTGGTTAAGTTTATCCACCCCTACCCAACCTGCAAATTTATCACCTACTTCAATAGCAAAAGTTTCTCCGGTTGGTTTTTTCCCTTTTGATTCTTTTATTTTTTGGATTATTTTCTTTTTTACTTCACCTAATGTTTTCGGGACAGACATAAACCCCTTTTTTGTCTTATTATCTTTCCAACATTCAAAATATTCATTTGCATCAGACAGCTTGATAGGTCTTAGTACAAATTCTTTGGATTTTATCATTTTCATTTTTCACACCAATCTCTTTTTGTGAGTTGCATCTTTCATAAATCTCTGTGCTTGTCTTAAATTATCTGCCAATTATTTTGCTAATTTATAAATTGTTTTGTTTATGATTTTCAGCCCATTAAAGAGTCTCGAACTTTGGGCTTTCAAACATTTTTTCCAGAATTTGGTTCATCCCCTCTTTGTGTCCTGCTCCTACAACTGCAAGAATCTTTTTGTCGGGGTTTTTAGATGCCAAAGCATATAGATTTCTTGCCATGTGCTTGTTTCTGTCATGAACCAATACCTTGTAAACTGTTGGGTAATCCTTTTTGAGCTTTTCCATCACTATTGTTATCAATTCTCGTTCTGGGACCTTGGAAAGGTTTATCCTGAACTCTTGCTTTTTCGAGAAAGGGCTTAAGAGCAGTTCTTTTACAAACCTGAAGCGCTCTTTCCAAGTAATTTTTTTTAGTCCCTTAAGGGTCTGCTGTATTGGCCTGTCGATAAAGAATATCTCTGAGTTGTTTTTTCCTGCCAGTTTCACTGCTTCCAGCATCTCACTTCCGGGCTCTATTCCAACAATACTTCCAAGCTTTTTCTGGACAAATCTTCCTATGAGTGCGAACAAAAAGCCTGGAAGGCCTATCTGCGGAAGCGCTTTCAGGCTTATGGTCTGCTTTTGCTTTGATGCCAGTGCGTGAAACCTCTGGATGTCCAATTCAACGCAGACAATGTCCGGAGAATTTACAAAAGCTTTTTTTATCTCATCTATGGACTCTTTTGAAATGTGTGATGTTCCAATGATTGTTATATTCTCCATTTCTGAAAAGAAAAATTGTTTGTTTTTAAAAGGATTGTTAATTGTTAACATGGATATTCTTTGCTGCTCGTCAGAGTAAGTCTCTCATGATGGCACTCACCTGGCTCTGCCCGGCAAAAACCCTCCAAAGGAGAGCAAACCAAATCATGACAAAGGTGTCTTATTTTTCCAGAGCATGCCCGGCAAACAAAAAAATCAACACCCAGTATATTATCTTTCCGGCAGAGTCAGACAGGCAGAAGCTGAACAAAACAAACCTAAAAATACTAAAACTTTTGTCCAGTGATGCACGAATTCCTATAATAAAAATAGCCTCAGCGGCCAAAATAACAAAAATGCTGCTGCTCAGACTTATCCCAAACCTAAAGGTTAGGGTACAGAGCAACAGATGTTGCAGGTATCACTCTGTGATATTTCACCTTCGCTAATGGAAGGCACATTTTTGGAATTTAAAATTTAGGATACCAGTACTTCAAAGTGAACTTTCTGCTCAACAATGTTGCAAAGGAAAAAGAAAAGCTTTTCAGAGGTTATATAAAATTCCATCCTAACATAATATACGACGACCAGGTGCTTGGAGGAGACGACTTTGAAATAGAAGTACAGGCAAAAAATTCAGAGCAGCTGAGAGAAATTCTTCTGGATATAAAAAAAAGGTTCTCTTCAATAATCAAAAGCCAGTCAATAAGCCAATTCTACAAAGAGCACAAATACTTGTTTATGCTAGAAATAGAATATTAAAAAAGCAGAAAAAATTAAACTCAAAAATCTACACTCTTGCCTGTTTGGCGTTCTGCCACGAGTCTTGAAACATGTCGTTGAGTGCTTTTGCAAAGTATTTTGTGTTTACCCAGACTGCATAATCATAGCCAGGATGGACTTCTTTGTCATCCATAAGCATGAACAAGACTTGGTTCTGGTCTGCCATGCAGAACCTTGCATCAATCTTTTCAAGGTTTTTTATCTCTGCAAACTTTTTAAGCTCTTTAAGAGTTTCTTGGGGCATCTTTGAAATTGGTGCAGCTATCTTTATGCTTACGCCATTATCCTTGGCCTTTTTAAAAGCCTTTTTCAGGTAATCGCTTTTTCTCTGCAATCCTTCTTCTGTTGTTACAATAAGCACTTCTTTTTGTGCATTGCTTATCATGTAATCTATGTGATTATATATGCTATCCCTGCTTTTCAATGAGCCGGAAACTTCTGAAGGTTCAACCATATCTATGCCTTTTGTGTGGAGCGCTGTAAGGTCTTCAAGAATCTGGCTTTGCTTTACCTCATCAAGGTGCTTTTCCTGGTTCTCAAGGTCTTGCTTTATCTTTTTCTTTACCCTCTCTATGACTTCTGTTGGAGGTATTGCAATATATTTTATTGGCTTTCCAAGCTTCATCAATATAAAACCCTTTTTCTCGAGGCTTTCAAGAATATCATATGCCCTGCTTCTTGGCACATTTGCTATGTCGCTGAGCTCCCCTGCAGAGCTTACTCCCCTGCTAAGAAGTGCTGTCCATATCTTTGCTTCGTAGCTGTTAAGCCCGAAGTCCTTGAGTTTTTTGATGAAGTTTGGTTGTACAATCATTTTTTACTCCTCCACAATGAATATTATTAACTACAGAAAGAAATTATGATTTATAAACATTTCGTTTTTATATTACTGTGTGGTGGTGAATTTATTTTGTTATAGATATATTATGATAAATGTGATTTTTATGAAAATAACAAAAATGCACCTGATTACTGATAGGTTCACCCTGTCCTCTACTTTTAGGTCGAGGTGTAGGGCAATCAAAGATTGCTGGCATCACTCTGTGATATTACTGACTCACAATCTTCTCAGGCGCATTATTGGAATTGAAAATTTCGACCTGAAGGTAGGTGTATTCAACCAATAAAAATTTCTCCTTTTAGTCAAAATTTTCAATGAACAAGTGACCCTTTGATTTCCTCTGGAAAAGATTTTGTTGAACCTGATACTACCACACACAACATAGTTTTAATAACAAACAAAGTTAATCTGTTATTTTTTAGGCAAGTATTTAGTTTTATTTTTTTAATAATTATAACATATAACAAAAATGCTGCTGCTCAGGCTTATCCCCAACCTCAAGGTAGGGGTATTGCGCCTTCGCTAATGAAAGGCGCAATATTGGAATTGAAAATTGCGCACTAAAACGAGGGGTATTCAACCCTGCACAATCTTCAATAATAATACACATATTATATCACACACCATGTTTAACATATAATTTATTATTAATAATTAAAGATATATATTGTATACTATATAATAAACAAGTAATAATAATATAATATAATATAATAACAACAAATTAATTTCAATATAGAAAATTTTTCTTATTTTTTTAATTTTTCATAATTATATTTTATAATATAATATTTACAATATATAAATAATAAAATATATTTTGTAATTTTATTGAAGTTGTTTTTTATATTGGAAAGGCTGTTCTGTTGTTTGCTTTTTCTAAAAACTTAAATCCTTGCAAGAACATCTCTAACCTTAAAAAAAGAGGTTTCCATAGGAAATCAAGGGGTAGTATATGTTTTTAGAATGCTATTTGCAATGAGCTATTTTCCTTCATATATTTTAAGAACCAAAAATATTTATATACCTTTGTTTCCTCTGGAAGTGAAAATGGCACAAAACCTTCAAAACTTTTTCGAAAAATTTCTAAAAAAAGAATCATTATTCCTCAATAAAAAAGCCCTTCAAAGCTCTTATTTTCCAAACGAAATAGATCATAGAGACACCCAGATAAACAAAATAGCAGAAATACTTGCACCAGCATTAAGGCTGGAAAGGCCATCTAACTTGTTTATTTATGGAAAAACAGGTACAGGAAAAACACTTTCAGTAAAGCATACAATAAATCAGCTTATTGAGATGGCTAAAAAACAAAGCATAAGCCTGAAGGCCATATACATAAACTGCAAACTAAAAAAAATTGCAGACACAGAATATAGGCTTATTGCAGAACTGGCAAGATTTTTTGGAAAGGCAATACCATCAACCGGCCTACCAACAGACGAAGTCTACAACATTTTTTACAAAGAGCTGGACTCAAAAAAGCAGACAATAATACTTGTGCTGGATGAAATAGACCAGCTTGTTAAAAAAGCAGGAGACCAGATAATATACAACCTTACAAGGATAAACCAAGATATGCAGAACGCAGGCCTTGCAATAGTGGGAATAAGCAATGACTTAACATTTTCTGACAACCTTGATCCCAGAGTAAAGAGTTCATTGAGTGAAGAGGAGCTTGTTTTTCCTCCTTACAACGCCCTACAAATACAAGATATACTTCTTAAAAGGTCAAAGACAGCTTTTAAAAAAGAGTCTTTAGAAGATGGAGTAATACAGAAGTGTGCTGCCTACGCTGCAAGGGAGCACGGAGATGCAAGAAGGGCGCTTGACTTGCTAAGGGTGGCAGGAGAGCTTGCAGAAAGAAGGGATTCTGAAAAAATTGAAATAAAAGACCTTGATGAGGCTGAAGAAAAAATTGAAAGAGACCGATTTTTAGATATTGTGGAAACTCAGCCAAAACAGTTCCAGGCAGTCCTGCATTCAATAATGCTTCTCTCAGAAAGCCAAAAAAACGGATTGTATACAGGGGATGTTTATGAGCTTTATAAAAAAATATGCACAAATACTGCGCTAAGGCCACTCACCCAGAGAAGGGTTAGTGATGTTATTGCAGAGCTGGACATGCTTGGCATATTAAATGCAAGAGTCATAAGTAAGGGAAGGTACGGAAGAACCAAAGAGCTCAGAATGGCAATACCCTCTCCAATAATTCCTAAAATAAAAAATATTTTGGAAAAAAACCTGGATTTAAAATGAACTTTTCTGAACTGGTAAAAAAAAACCTCGAAAAAGGAATACTGACAAGCCCCGACCTGTTAGGAAAAGATGTTGAAGAGGCAAAAGATTCTGAAAAAGTAGTTGTTTTAAGCCCTGAATTTGTAAAAACCCCTGTTGCCAGCAAAGAAATAGATTGGAAAGAGTTTGATAAGGCAAAGGTTTTGCTGGAAAAAAACAAAGATCCGAAAATGTACAAAAGATTTCTGGAAATAATCGAGACAACAACACCTAAAGAGCCTCCTGCCCTGCAAAAAAAAACAGAAATAATCTATTCTTATAATGAGCCTTCAAGAAAAAGGACTTTTGAGGATTTTGTAGGCTATTTTAATTCAAGGTTTAGGGAAATAAGCGACATGCTGAAAGCCAGAGCAGAGCTGCAGCGCGCAACTTCCATAAGCAGGGTTCTTCAAAAAAAGGAAAAATCCTCTGCAGCAATAATAGGGCTTATTTATGAAAAATCAACCACAAAAAACGGAAACATACTTCTAACAATTGAAGACCCGACAGGATTCATAAAGGCGCTTGTGAGCAAAAACAAGCCTGAAATATTCCAGATTGCAAAGGATGCCTGCCTTGACGAGGTTGTTGGAATAGAGGGCACATACGATAATATATTATTTGTTAATAATTTTCTTCTTCCGGATGTGCCTCTGACAAAGGAGTACAAAAAGTCACCAAATGAGGAATATATGGTAATAGTAGGAGACCCCCAGGTAGGAGGCAAAAAATTTCTTGAAAAAGAGTTTACAAAGCTCCTTCTTTGGCTTAACGGAAAAGTTGGGAATGATGAGCAGAAAAGAATTGCCTCAAAAGTAAAATATGCTATTTTTCCAGGAGACCTTGTTGAAGGCGTAGGAGTTTATCCAGAGCAGGAAAAAGATCTTGAAATAATGGACATCCAGGAGCAGTATGAGAAGTTTGCAGAATACCTGAGGCAGATACCTGAAAGCATAGAAATAATTCTTTGTCCCGGAAACCATGATGCAGGAAGGCTTGCAGAGCCCCAGCCATTGTTATACAAGGATTTTGCAAAGTCGTTGTGGGAAATGCCAAATGTCACAATTGTAAGTAACCCTTCTATTGTAAGAATAGGAAAATCAGAAGGTTTTGACGGCTTTGATATTTTATTATACCACGGAGCATCAATGTTTTACTATGCAGGGGAAGTTGATAGTATAAGATCGAGAGGAGGAATATTAAGGGCAGATTTGATAATGAAATATTTTTTGCAGAGAAGGCATCTTGCCCCAACACACGCTTCTACTGTTTATATTCCCGAACCTGAAAAAGACCCTCTAGTTATATCAAAAGTTCCAGACTTCTTAATAACAGGGCACGTTCACATAGTTCTTTCGTCAAACTACAGAAACACTACACTGATAAATGCAAGCGCGTGGACAGGAATAACAGAAAACCAGATAAGAAGAGGTCTGGAGCCACAGCCGGCCAGGCTTCCAATAGTCAACCTAAAAACAAGGGAAGTAAAGATTATGAACTTTTTGGGAAAAGAAGAAGCAGAAAGAATAAGAAAAAAAGAAGTCTGAATGAACTTTAAAATAATATATTTGAAACAAAATGAATGCCAGCCCAAGAATTCAGCAATATTTTGACAAGCTTGAGAAGGAGTGCAAGCAGGCGCAAAAGATTGCAGAGGACGCAAGAAAAAAAGGGTTTGATCCTGAGGAAAACGTAGAGATAAGCCTGGCAAAGAATATGGCAGAGCGGGTAATAGGAATAATATCAATAGTTTCCCCCCAGATAAAAGGGTCTGGCGCAGACAAAAGAATTCTGGAGCTTGAAAAGCAGTACGGGATACTGGACTGGAGGGTTGCTTTTGTTATAGCAGAAGAGATTGCCAGGGAAAAATTCTGCAAGTTTCAGGACCAGAAAGAGGCCATAGAAGTGGGCATAAGGACAGGGTTTGCATATGTTACAGTTGGTGTTGTAAGCAGCCCGCTTGAAGGGTTTACAAGCATGGAGATAAAAGACAGGTTGGATAATAAGGGAAAATATTTTTGCCTGAATTTTTCCGGCCCTATACGAAACGCAGGAGGCACAGCCGCATCGGTCTGTGTGCTGATAGCAGATTATGTAAGGAAAAAGTTTGGATTTGAAAAATATGACCCAACTGAAAAGGAGATCAAGAGATGTTTTACAGAAATAGAGGATTACCACAATTTTGTTACAAACCTGCAATACTTTCCCAGCCAGGACGAAGTTGAATTTCTCTTGCAGCACATGCCTGTTGAAATATCAGGAGACCCAACAGAAAAATATGAAGTCAGCAACTACAAAGACCTGCCAAGAATTCCTACAAATAAGCTCAGAAGCGGCTACTGCCTTATCCATAGTTCCTGCATCCCTTTAAAAGCACCCAAGCTTTGGAAAAACCTTGCAAAATGGGGTAAAGAGTTCAGCATGGAAGACTGGGATTTTATGGAAGATTTTCTTTCTGTCCAAAAAAAGGCAAAGGCAGAGGGAAAAAAGGGCAAAAGCGAAAAAGTTACTCCAGACTATACCTATATCAAGGATCTTGTTGCAGGCAGGCCTGTCATTGGATACCCTTTGAGGTCTGGAGGATTAAGGCTGAGGTATGGCAGAGGCAGAGCATCTGGATATTCTGGAAACTCAATACATCCTGCAACAATGCATGTGCTGAATGATTTTTTTGCAACAGCCACCCAGCTCAAAGTTGAGAGGCCGGGAAAAGCAACCAGCATCACTGCCTGTGACTCTCTGGACGGCCCTATAGTAAAATTGCATAATGGGGATGTGCTTCTCTTAAGTACAGAAAGACTGGCAAAAAGGCACAAAAAGGATGTTGCAGAAATACTTTATATGGGTGATATGCTTGTGAACTATGGGGACTTTTTCAACAGGGCCCACATACTCGTGCCTCCTGGATATTGCGAAGAATACTGGATCCTGGAGCTTGAAGAGGCAGCAATAAATCTTTTTGGAACGCTCGACTTTGACAAGCTGTCAGACCTGCTTGACATAAGCACAGAGGACTTGGAACTGCTTTTTACCAAGCCCATCAAGACAAACATTTCTGCAAAAGCAGCGCTTAACATTTCCAAACGAACAGGGGTTCCGCTAAACCCTAAATATTCCTATTACTGGACCAGTATCAGCAAACAGCAATTAGTATCCCTTCTTGAATGGCTTGAAAAGGCGAGTATAATAAAAGAAGACGAAAAGATCCAAAAAACAATTCTTCCAAAGTCAGATGCAAAAAGAGTTTTGGAGCTAATAGGAATGCCTCATTTGTTCATCAATCAGGAATATATACTTATTGATTCAAACCACTCAACTGCACTTCTCGCAAGTTTTGGTATAACTGAAAAAAAGGATGTTTACAGATCAAAGGCAATTGTTGAAAGATTGAGAAATGATAATGTTCTTGAGCTGGTAAACAGGCTTTCAGAAGTAAAGATAAAGGACAAGGCAGGAATATTTATAGGGGCCAGGATGGGGCGGCCTGAAAAAGCCAAGATGAGAAAGATGACTGGAAGCCCGCACGTGCTTTTTCCTGTTGGCCAGGAAGGAGGAGTTATGAGATCTTTTCAGTCAGCCCTTGAACAGGCTAAAGTGACATCTGATTTTCCAATATTTTTCTGTCCGAACTGCAAAAAAGAGACAATAACAAGCGTCTGCGAGGACTGCCACAAAAAAACAGTCAGGAAAAAACATTGTGTTGAATGTGGAACAGTTGATTCCTGCCAGCATGAGGAAGACTATGAAAACCCTTACAGCAAAGTACAGTTCTACAAGCGCAGAACAATCGACATCAAGCATTATTTTGCAAAAACCATGCAATATCTTGAACTTGATATCCACCCAGACCTGATAAAAGGAGTGAGGGGCACAAGTAGCAAGGATCACACATGCGAGAACCTTGCAAAAGGAATACTGAGGGCAAAGCACGGCATAAATGTAAACAAGGACGGGACAACAAGGTATGACTCTAGCGAAGTGACCCTTACACATTTTAAGCCAAAAGAGATAGGGACAAGTGTCGAGAAGCTTAAAGAGATGGGTTATGAAAGGGATATTTACGGCCAGCAGCTGGAAACAACAGAGCAGATATTGGAGCTTTTGCCCCAGGACGTTGTGCTGCCAGCTTGCTTAGAGGCACCTGACGAGCCCTGCGATGAAATACTTTTCAGGACTGCCAATTTCATAGACGATCTTCTGGAAAGATTTTATAAGCAAAAGCCATTTTACTGCCTGAAATCAAAATCAGATCTTATTGGCCAGCTCATAATAGGATTGGCACCGCACACAAGCGCAGGAATCCTTGGGAGAATTATAGGGTTTTCAAAGAACCAAGGATATATGGCGCATCCGTTTTTTCATGCAGCAATGAGGAGGGATGTTGATGGGGATGAAAGCTGTATATTTTTGCTTATGGATGGATTTCTTAACTTTTCAAAGCACTACCTTCCAAGTAGCAGGGGATCAACGATGGACACTCCTCTTGTCCTTACATACTACCTTAACCCCGCAGAAGTTGATGATATGGCCTTTGACGTTGACAGGGTTTGGAGGTATCCTCTGCAGTTTTATAGGGCTTGTGAAAGCTACACAATGCCTTGGGACATAAAAATTGAAAGAATAAAGGATGTTTTGGCCACTCCTGCGCAATTTGAAGGAATGGGATTTACACATCACACATCTGATTTTAACACAGGGGTTTTCTGCAGCCAGTACAAGCTTTTGCCAAGCATGCAGGAAAAGCTGCAGGGACAGATGGATCTTGCAGTAAAGCTAAGGTGTGTTGACCAGGCAGATGTTGCAAGGCTCGTGATAGAAAAGCATTTTATAAGGGATATAAAAGGAAATTTCAGAAAATTCTCCCAGCAGCAGTTCAGATGTGTGAAATGCAATGAAAAATTCAGGAGGCCTCCTTTGCAGGGAAACTGCATAAAATGCGGAGGGAATATAATATTTACCATAAGCGAAGGATCTATCCTCAAATACTTGGAGCCGAGCCTGAACATTGCAAATGCATTTAACATCCCAATATACCTCAAACAAAGCCTTGAGCTTCTAAAAAGGCAGATCGAGAGCTATTTTGGCAAAGATGCTGAGCGCCAGGAAGGATTGGGGAAATGGTTTGAGGAAGGATGACTAGAGGGGTTTTCTTCAGAATATTATTGGAGTAACAAAGACTTCCAGCAATGCAGCAACAACGAGCAAAATAAGGCTGGTAATAAGAAGGTCTGCAGAATCCAATACTACATGTTCAAATTTTCTGCTTCCAAAATCGTGCCTTATGACTGCTATTGATATTATTCCGCCTGCAAGCCCAGCAGTGAAATATGCTAGTATTTCAGGAATGCCGTGTATCGCATATCTGAACAGCCCAGTAAGGAATGTTTCAAAATATTTTGAGGCTGCGCTGGCTCCGATGAGTGTAGCTGCTTCTGCAAGCCCGCTTCTTAAAATGTTGCCTATAGCAGTCCCGATAATGCTTGCATTCCACATGAGAATAAATATTGCTCCTGTTCCATAGACAAAAGAAAAAAGTATGCAGAACACCAAAACCTTTAGGTTGTTGAGGAAAATGTTTGTCAGTGCGCCAAATGCGCCGCTTGCATAGCCAGTAACCATGCCCACTATGTGGCTTTTTACAGAATTAGGGTTTATTGTGTTTAATGTGGATATTTGGGATTCAAATAAAGAGCTTATGGTTGAGGGAGGAAGTATTGTGTACCAGAGCGCAAGGCCAAAAGTGACTCCTATAAACAAATACATAAAAGTTGCCAAAGCCTTTGCGTGCTCTTTAAGCAATACTTTCTCTTCAAGGTCTGTGAGATCCTTTTCTTCCTCCCTCTTTATAACAGAATATGCAAGAGGAATGCAGCCCAGGGTTACAAGAAAAACCATTATAAGGCTTGCATATGTCCGAAAAATCCATAACCCTAAAAAGCTCCCGACACTGGCGAGTATGAAACCATAAAATATAAGTTTCCAAGCCTTGTTTTCAGGCCTTAACGTGTCTATAAAACCTTCAAGCACCATTGCTTAAACATTAAAAATTTGGTTTAAATAGTTTTCGATGAGAAAAACAACAGGCACATTTAAATAGTATTCATTTTTCCTTTAATATATGAATCTTGACTATGAAAAGCTTTTGGACAGGGCAAAGGAAAAGCTTCCAGAAGTCGAGGAATCCTCAGAAAGATTTGAGATTCCCAATGTTGTTGGCCACCTGGAGGGAAGCAAAGTTGTTATCAGCAACTTTTTGCAGATAGCCCAGGCACTCCAGAGAGACCCCAAACATCTATTGAAATATGTTCTGAGAGCTCTGGCAACTCCTGGAGAGATAAAGAAAAACTTTTTGATAATGGGCTCAAAGGTTTCCAGCAAGGCAATAAACGAAAAAATTGAAGCTTATGCAAATGAATATGTTTTTTGCAGGGAGTGCGGCAAGCCTGACACAAAGCTTGTTAAAGAAGGAGAATTCCTTTTTCTGAAGTGCCAGGCCTGCGGTGCAAAGTACAGCGTAAGGTCAAAAATTTAGAAAGATTTTTTAAGAAAAGCGCATATTATTTTTTTGTGAAAACGCTCAACATAACTGTTTTTGGACGAGTACAGGGAGTCAGCTACAGGCATTTCTGCAGAAAAACTGCGCAGCAACTAGGAATAGCAGGCAGCGCAAGGAACAGCAATAATGGAACAGTAAGAATAGTTGTCCAGGGAAACCAAAAAGCGCTTGAACATTTTATCGTGTGTCTCAGAAAAGGTACAGAGCATTCTAGAGTCGAAGATTTGGAAATAACTGAAACAAAACTTGAAAGACTGGAGTGCTTTGAAATAGAGCATTAACACTTATTCTTTTTTCAGTACACTCCTGGATACATTAACAAAGCTTTTCATACTTTCGTAGAGTTCGTCAAACATCTGCTGCTCCTGTGGATCAAGCTGGTAGACAGCAACATCGTTGTCAATCTTGTCAAAGATGGTAGTCATTTTGTTGGCATGCATGATCACTTCATAAAGATGCCTTTTTAAATCCTGTATTCCCTTCTCTACCATAAAAAACACCTCAAATATTTGATAAGCTATAAAAAAAATAGTTATTTAAAAAATTTGCGGAATATAGGTATTGGTGGCTGGAGAATATGCAAAAAAAATTTATTGAAAATTGAGAATTAAAGTGCTGGGTATTCACCCCTGTGCAATTTTCAATTCTAAGAGATGCCTGAGCATTTCTTGAACCGAAAATTTTCGATTTCCTTGTTCCAAAAATGCGCATTCCATAAGCAAATGAGCAATAATTCCTCCTTTAGGCAGGGACATGGTAAGCATATGATTACTCAGGCGAATTTTTGTTATTTAAGCCATTTGTCACTGCACCATGCCAAATTTTTTGTTTTTAGCAGTCCTTTTTACAAAATTGTTAAGGCTTTTTTTAAATGCTTCGTGGTTGTGTCTTCTCTGACTCTCAATATATCCAATTCTGACCCGTTTATAGCTCTCAGGAAAAGCAATAAAATTTTTCCATACCTCAGAGTTTTCCTTTAGTGCAGCCAGTATGTCTTTGGCAATCACAAACTTTTCTTTCTTTTTTTTGTCAAAAAATCTTGACACTGCCTTTAACCCATAGGAAGTCATTCTTTTTTGCTTTATCATAATTCTGATTCGTTCCTTGTTCATTTCAGAGACAGGGCTTTTTGGATTTCTTGGAGTAAATCTTTGGGCAAACATCTTATCATCTATTTTCTTGGCAGTGCTGTCTATCCAGCCATAGCACAAAGCCTCTTCAACAGCATCGTTGTAAGCAATTCTTGGCTTTTTGGATGCTTTGTTGTAGTAAACAAGCCAGATTTCTCTTTTCTTTTTGTGGTTTTTGGCAAGCCACTTCCTCCAGGCATTTCTTTCTTTGACATAGAGTTTTTTCCCTATTTTCATGTTTATAAGAATCAAATAAATAATTTAAATGGTTTGTGGTGATTTGTCCAATGAGACTTTGTTACATGCAACCCTATTATTTATAAAAAGAAGAACCTTTCTGCAGGTCATGGTTTTGGAGAGAATTGATCCTTACTATGATTTATCTGTTGCAAAGTTGTGCAGGTTTGCACACATAAAAAGATATGAAATGGCATTAAATTATATTAAAGATACAGACAGTGTGTTGGATGCAGGATGTGGTTTCGGGTATGGAACTGAACTTCTCTCGAGGAAAGCAAAGAGAGTTGTCGGGATGGACGAATCTGCAGAAGCCATATCTGTTGCTTCTAAAAGGCACGACAGAAAAAATATTGAATATGTTGTGGGGGATTTATTGACTGTCGACTTATCTGAACTGGGCATTTTTAATTCAATAACTTGTTTTGAAGTGGTAGAACACGTCAGGCATCCTGAAAGAATTATAGAAAACTTGCGAAAAAATATTTATCCAGAAGGATTTTTGATGCTGTCTACTCCAAATGGAAACATGCCATATATCAACAATCCACACCATGTAAAGGAATATACAGAAACAGAGGTAATGCTTATGCTTGAGAAAGCAGGATTCAGGACGGAATATGTTTTTGGCCAGTATCCTTTGTTTGGAAGCATGGCTTCTTTTGCAAACAAGATCAAAGGAAAAAGTGCGCCTGATGGCGGAATCAGAAGATCCGGAGGGCTCGTGAGTGCTATTCCTTTGGTTCCAGGAATATTTTCAAATTTGTACTCTGGAAAAATTGCAAGAAAAACCTCGAGGCAATTGTTTTACGTTGCTAGGCCAGCAAATAATATATAAAATTTATAAACAATCTTTCTTTCCTTTTCTTTATGATGGTCGTTAAAGGAGATTGGGACAATCCACAGGATGAATGGAACGCAAAAACAGAAGCATTTAAAAAGGGAGCACTATTTCTTGGTGTAATAATCAGGACATTATCACTCTTGTCTTGTAAGCTGGGTCTTTATGATTCAAGTTTGACTATTTCTGATTAACACTAAAAAAACGGAGCGTTGAAAAATGAAACAAAACTTTAGAAATTCCGAAAGAGGATTCAGGCCTAGAAATTTTGATGGTCGAAGCCAAGGAGGCAATAGGAGCCAGGGAGGCCCTCCAAGAGAGATGCACAAGGCAATCTGTGCAGAATGCAAAAAAGAATGCGAAGTTCCATTCAAGCCCAGAGAGGACAGGCCAGTTTACTGCAGGGAGTGCTACTCCAAACACAAGCCTCAAAGGTTTTGAGCTGAGATTTGCTGATGATTTGTAAAAATTGCAATGGCAGGCGCATAAAAAGCCGAAGAAATTATTCTCATGGCAAAAAATCGAAGCCAGTAACAAGTTTAATCTGCAAAGACTGCGGCTCATCAGATATAGATGCTGCTTCAAACAGCAAAAAAAGGAGGAATTTCAGGCATTGAACAAATGGCAGACTACAAAACAATAAAATATTGTGCCCTTTGCAAAAAGAACAAGTTTGTAGTTGACAAAAATGATCCAAGAAAAAGGTACTGTGATGAGTGCCAGAAAATGATTGACAGGGCGCGAAATGATTGAACGGAGGAAATAAAATGAAAGGAACTGTAAAATTTTTTAACAGCATGAAAGGATTCGGATTTATATCCGGAGAAGATGGCAAAGAGTACTTTGTCCACCAGACAGGGCTGAAGGAAGGAGTTGCTTTGCAGGATAATGATGCTGTAGAGTTTGATGTAGAGCAGGGAGACAGAGGACCAAAGGCCGTAAATGTAGGCAAGGAAACAGTAGATACAACTGAGGAATAAAATCTGTCAAATGCTTTTTTTGCTATATTTTTTTTATTGACTCAAAGTAGAATATGCCCTTTTTTGCGATTTTCAAAAATTTTTGTTATTGAAAATTTTGACTAAACAGAGAAATTTCTATGAGTTGAATACCTAGACATTTAGGCCTAGCAAAAATAATCGCCAAAGAAATAGATAAGAACCTTCCGCTTACTGAGAGTGATTACTAAGTTTTTAAAAGTACAAAAGCAAATAAGTTTATAAAAGCAGCAAAATTCAACAACTTTCTATGCTAAAAGCAGTCATATTTGATATGGATGGGGTGTTGATTAACTCCACAGAATACACTTGGCAGTCTTTCAATACTGTGCTAAAGCAGTTTGGAGCAAAGTTTTCTAGCAGTGATATAAAAAAATATTTAGGTGTTTCACTGCAGGATAAATGGCAAATATGGAAAAAGAAATATGGCATTACTGGATATGATGTGGACAGCTTTTCCAGAAAAGCAACTGAGATTGAATTTAAGCTTATGAAGAAAGAGTTAAGGCCAAGTGGTGTTTTAAATAATTTTTTGCAGAGTTTGAAAGAGAAAGGGTTAAAGCTTGCAGTGGCAACCTCAAGCAACAGGGAAAGGGTTGAGAAAATTCTTGAGATGCTTGAAATAAAAGGTTTTTTTGAAGCACTGGTTACTGCAGAAGATGTAAAAAAAAGCAAGCCAAACCCTGAAATATTTCTAAAAGCCGCAGCAAAATTAAAAACTTCTCCGGAAAACTGTGTTGTTTTTGAGGATGCTGTGAATGGAATAGAAGCAGCCCGAAAAGCAGGAATGAAAGTTGTTGCTTTACAGACAGAGTTTCACTCCAAAGAAGAGCTGAAATATGCTGAAAAAATAATAAGAAATTTTTCGGAAATTGATGCTGAAACCCTTGAGAAGATGGTTTGATTCGGGCTAATAACTTATAGATAATAATTGTTGTATGGGATTCAATAAGATACTTTTTTTCAATTTTCTTAAAGCCCGCCACAATCCATGTAGCAGCATTTGTTGTTTATAGAGTGCTGCGTTGCCCTAATCATATTTAAATGCTTTTGAAGTTAAGGCTTTGGTTTATAAAGCTTCCATTTCTCTACGTATTTAACTATTTCTTCAAGAATTTTATCAAAATTGTTTATTGTCACAGTTTCTTCTGAGCCATATGCTCCATATTTTACACAGACTTTATCTTTCTGGACATCAACGTCCACCTGAAGAATGGCGGGAGGAATGCTTGCAGTTTTATCAGGAACCCAAACCAGCACTGAATGAATCGCGCCATCTTTTGGATTTTGGGACTGAACTTTGATTTCTCCAAGATTTTTTGATGGAACTTCTTTTTTTAGTGCTGGTTCATATATTAGGTTATAAACCTTATTTCTTTTTGCAGCATCAATTAATGCCTTAAATAACCTTGCACCCAATTCATTCTGTTTTTGCTTATTTGCAGTTATAGAAGAAAGCTTAGCAGCTTCTTCTTGCTTTTTTTTCTTTGAGCCCCAGTTGAACAACCCCATAAGTATCGCCTGTTAACATTTTTGGTGTGTTTTTAGATTAAGCAATATAAAAAACTTGCGTTTTGTGCCCTTGAATAGTGAGAAAAAATTAATTTATTGAAAACTGTGTTATAACAAAAAAGAATTATTTATAAACAAGAATTTTTTTCTGTCAACCATGGATAGGCAGTTCGCTGAAAGACTGGTTAGAGAATTGGCAAAGCACGGAGCAATCGTGGTTCCTAACAATAAATTATTCTTAGATGAGCTTATTTCTACAGATATTCCTGAATCTTCAAGGTTTTATGAAGCTCTTCCTAATAAACCTTATCGGGTGGAAGAGGATGGGCGTATGCATTATCTTTCTTTAAGAAGGGTTTTAAGGAACAGGAATGCAATGGATTACAAGTTGTCTGAATTGAAAAAGGCTTATGAGTCAATAGGTGCGCTTGTCGGAGCGTATTCTTCAGATGCCTTGACAAGAAATCTGAGGGCGAATCTTGCTTTGCTTGAAATGATGAGCAATTGCGAAGAGCCGTTTTCGCTGTTGGGAAAATTCAAAACATACGATTTTGAAAATTCCAAACAAAGTGTATTTGTGGTATCGCGCCCTGTTCTGATTATTCCAGGAGCAAAGGATGCTGAGCCAATCCTTAGTTGGGAAGAGGCAAACACTAGCTATAAGAAGGAAGTGAGGCTGGGCTTTTTTTCAGCAGAAAAGATAATCAAGCCAAGAGAGTACTTTTCTTGTTAGCTTCACAAATTCTTAAGGCATATTAACTGGCCAAGCCATTCCAAAGATTTTTAAATAGAATTCATATAAGCAAAGCATGGATAAAATAGCAGAATTGTTAAGAAACAGCAAAGAAGTCATTCAGGACTGCTGCAAGCCAAATGGGGCAATCGTTGCTGTGGATTCTTCAAAAAAATATTTTCCAAAAGAAGCCAAATACTACAAGTTTGTCTGGCCGAGAGATGCTATGTATACATGCATTGCAGCCAGAATACTGGGATTGAATATTCAGGAAAATTTTTTTCAGTGGTGCACAAAAGCAGAGGGATGGAACAGGACAGGGCTGTTTTATGAGAAGTATTTTGTTGATGGCAGGAAGGCAAGGCCTAATTTTCAGCCAGACCAGACAGGAAGCGTGCTTATGGCTGTTTTTGATTATTATACTCACAGCAAAAAAAATTGGAATAAATTTGAAAGGCTTGTTACAAAATCTGCGAACGGCTTGTGCAAAGTTTGGAACAAAGATCATTTCAAGCTGGTTACTCAGGATCTCTGGGAGGAGAGGTTGTGTTTTCCTGATTTAAAAGAACATTTTACATACTCTTTGGCGGTTTGTGCGAAAGGCTTGGAATGCGCTAATAAGCTAATACCCAACAAATTGTGGGAAAAAACCTCGAAAGAGATGAAAACTGTGCTGCTGAATAATTTTAAGGCAAATTTTTACCGCTCATTTGGAAAAATAAATGATGAAAGAGTTGATGCCTCCTTGTTAGGCATTGTCTGGCCTGCAGAAATAGTTTCTCCCAAGGACAGGAGAATGAGGAAAACTGTTGAGATGATTGAACAAAGAATTGTAAGGGATTTCGGGGTTTTCCGCTATGAAAACGATGAATATGATGGCTGGATGTATAAAAAAGATGTTCACAGAAAAAAAGGCGCAGGATACTGGCCTTTGCTGAACTTCTGGATGGCTGTTTATTATCTTGAATATGGAAACAGGCAAAAAGCCTTGAAATATTACAATAAGGTCTTGAAGGATTTGGATGGGAAAAAATATATCCCTGAGCAGATATTTGACAACAAAGTTCAGGTCGGAGTATCTCCGCTCTGCTGGTCCCATTCAATGTTTGTGATAGCTTCAGACCGTCTGGGATATGTTCAGGAAAGAGTCAGAAAAGTTTAATAATGGCCAATATTTTATTATAGAACATGTGGATAAAAAAACAATCCGATAAATTTAAAATCCCTAATTATAGTAAAGAATATTTCAGGAAGCCAACAATTCTTAAATTGTTGGGCAATGTTAAAGGGAAAAAACTTCTCGAAGTTGGCTGCGGGAGTGGCTATTGGACAAGATTATTTGCAAAAAAGGGAGCGATTTGTTCCGGGATAGAACTGAATAAGAATCAATTAAGAATTGCTGTTGAAGAAGAAAAATATAAGAATTTAGGGATAAAGTACTATTTAGGAAATGCTTCAAACATATCAATGATTGAATCTAATTCTCAAGATGTTGTTTTCATAGAATTTTTGTTGCTGGAGATAAAAATGAAGTCTTTACTGAAAAAAACTTTTGCAGAATGCTTTAGGGTTTTGAGAAAAAATGGATTATTGTTTATCAGTGATATGCACCCATTTGATCCATTTTTTGATAAAAGGTATAAGTTGCCAGATAGATTTAATTATTATTCAAGCGGAGACCAATTTGTGGCAATGGCTACGCAAACAGACGGAACCAAAATAAGATTTACAGACCATCATTGGACATTTGAAGATTATTTTAATACCCTGACTAGTTCAGGTTTTATTGTTTTTGAATTAAGAGAGCCGAGGCCTTCAAAATCACTAATAAAAAGAATGCCTTACTTTGCTTACAGAGAATTTCTTCCTAAAACCCTGATGATAAAGGCAAAGAAGACATGATATTTCTCAATGTAATAAATTATGTGACTTTGTTTTTGTTATGCTTTCTCTTATAAGAAGGATTTTATTACACTGTTATCTATAAAAGATAATAAAATTCAAAAAATATAAATAAGATGTTTGCTAACTTAATTTTATGCCCAGAAAAGAACTAGCAACAGGTGTGGCGCACAAAGTGCCTGCAGATTTGAAAAAAGCTCTGACTTCCTCCTCCAAAGTGCAGGAAGCATGGAACGGCCTCACTCCATTAGCACGTAATGAGTGGATATGCTGGGTTATATCTGTTAAGAGAAAGGAAACAAGAGAAAACCATATCGGGAGAGTATGCACAGAGCTTCTCGAAGGAAAGCGTAGGCCCTGTTGTTGGCCTGGCTGCCCCCATCGCTGAAATAATTGAGAAAAAATCTTTACTTTTTTGAGAACTCCTGCTTGCTTTATTATTATGCAGCAAGACCATCCCGAGGGGATACAAGAAAAGCTTTGCTTTTCTGGAAGGTATGCTCATTGCATTCATTACCCAACACCCTTTGTCTATTGAGCTATACTGTTTGATAGGCTTCGCCGGAAAAAGCGCTAACTACATTTTCAACGCAGCAGTTTTCCTTTCAAAATATTTATATATCCTGCGCAACTTAATGTTTTTATGGTCAAACTAATCGCAATGGGTGGCGAGGAGAATTTGACTTTCTTGGGAGAATATGAAAAGAAAATCAGAGAATCCTCCTTGGATATTGTAATCCATTGCTTTTAGGTTGTGCTTGGCTTTTGTAATGTGTTCCTCTGAAAGCTTGTCGCTTGGCTTTATTTTGGTCATTCTTGATTTTTTTGCAAGACACCAGTCAAGCTTTTTCTTATGCATTGACATTTTTTATGACCTCCAAAAATACTGATTCTCCCTTCAATATTACTCCTTCCTTAATCAGAGAAATTATGGCTTCTTTTCCTTGTTTAATCTCATCTATCAAGTCATCTTTTTTTAATATCAATGGCACAATTGGCTTTGTCCTGATCTTGGTGAGTTCAAGACAGAACTCTTTAACTTTCTTAGCCTGACTTGTAAGAAACAATACATCAACATCATTGAATGCTTTACTTTTTAAAACTGAGCCAAAAAGGATGATCATTTCTGCATGCTCAAATTTGGTAATCTCGTCAGCATATACTTTTGCATATCCTTTCAGTTCCCTTTTTTCTGCAAGGAGCAGCAGCTCACATATCTTGACAGCTTCGGGGTTGTTTAGGTTAAGTTTGTAGTGGCTTGCACCAGGGTATATCAGTCGAATGATCTTCTATGTAGAGCATGATTTAGCTGATGGGAGAAATCCTGGAATTAGAATGCTTCAAGTAAGAAGATGCTTAAATTCTGAGGATTATTACAGAGAGGTATTCAAAGGAGAAAATTGTGAAGAAGCCCAAAATTATCGTGCATTAGGTAAGAAATTGGATGAAGCATTAAAACTACTTGTGTAAGTTGTTAGCGCCGACCCTTTCTAGATATTAGCATTTTTTTCAATTGCAATTAACATCCGCGCTGTTATACGTTTTTTCTGCAAGAAAAAATGCCGAAGCGAAGCGTAGGCACAGTATGACGCAGGGTAGCGACTAATCTAAAGACAACCTATAAACCACATATGTCCATTTATCAAAAGTTTCTTGCTTAACAACTTTTGAAGAAAAAATACTATTTGAGATTAATTGTTCTAAATATTTTAGATCTCCTGATGAGGAGAATACAAGTAAAATTCTTCCATTTTCTTTGAGATAATTTTTTACTTCACTAAAAAATTTATTTAATGTTGAATAATTTTCATCTAATTCTCCTCTTTCTAAAATATCTCTTGGTTTAAACCATCTGAAAGGGGGATTAAAAATTATTAAATCAAATTTTTCTTCAATATTTGAGAATAAATCGCTTTCAAAAATTGTTATTGTATTTTCTAAATGATGGTGTTGAACATTCAATTTGGCACATTCTAATGCTACTGGGTTGATATCAACAGATATTACTTCTGATGCTTTCTCAGCAGTAAATATCCCTTGAATTCCTGTACCAGTTCCTAAATCTAGAACTTTATCACCGTCTTTAGTTTCATCTTTTACGGCTTGAGCAAGAAACTTTGAATCTTCAAAAACTGGAGCAAATAATCCTGGTAAAACAATAATTTCTTTGCCAAGAACATTCACTATCTGTTTTTCTTTTATTGCTTTAAGTTTTTGATAAACTTCTATTTGCCAGATTCTTCTCTCTTCTATTTCTTTTTCTGAGAGTAACGGTTTATAGGTTGTCATAATATCAAATAAAATAAGGTATTATATAAAATTGTCGCCACCCGAGTAATATTGCACATAACATCAGGGATATACAAAGTTTTTCTGGAACGAAGTGGAAGAAAAATTTGGGAGAGGGACGAGCCGAGCCCGAACTGTATATCCTTTGTTATACGTCCCGACGACTGAAAGGAGGAGAGCGTAGAAGTCGGGCATGAAGCCAAAAAACACAGAAACACCCTAATTTCTTGTCAGTATGCCCGATTGTATTTAACATCGCGATTAACCGAAGTGCTGAGTTGAGCTGGCTCAGGCAGCCCTGAGACACGAGCTGAAAATTTTATTTGGATGGAACGAAGCGAAGCTACGAAGTGGCGAGCGAAGTGTAGTTGGTTAAGCCCTGTTAAATCCTTCCGACTACGAAGTGGGAGGAATTGCGAAGCAAAGTCGGAAAAGAGAGCGTTCCTTCAAATGAGCGAAGCGACACATCAAGAACAAGAATTGAGGGGGACATTTTGTAGTCGTCGTTTATGTTAGTTGTTAGGGGGCGGGCGTTATTTACTAAGTTTAAGCAAATTCTTAAATCCTGGAGTCCACTCATCCGTTATCATCAACACAGAATCTACAGTCCTTATCACAAAAGGGAATTCTTTTTTTAGATTTTCAATTATTTCATAATATTCTTGATAACTGCTTACAACTATTTCCGGTTCTATCTGCCATATATTTCTGATGTAGTAATGGATATTTGGTATATTAGACAAATATGTCAGAAATTTTGATTCATCTTCTTTGGTGTATTTGTCTAGTTTGATTATTGCCTTATACAGTTCTAATCCGATCACATTAAGATTGATTCCTATTCTATACTGGATAATTATGCCTTTCTGCTCTAATTTCTTTAGTTTGCCCCTTACAATTATTGCTGTTGAATTGACTTTTTTTGCAAGCTCGTTTATTGGCATTCTTGCATTGTTTACTATCTCTCCTAAAATAGAATAATCTAGTTCGTCCAATTCGTTGTTGACTACCTCTCCTGCAAACATCGTTGGAGGTACAATCTCATTTGTAAAATACATTTTTGCGTATTGTTTTACATCTATCAAGCTATCTCCATATTCTTGAGTGATTATTCTTTGGAAGTTTGACAATATCTCATTTTTAAGTTTGTAAAATTCGTAGTCATTTCTTGAAAAAACTCCAAAAATCAGATCCCATGAACCAGAACACTCTCCCATCCAATAGACAATTCCTGCTGATTTCAGATAATTGAATAATTTTTGTTTCTCTTCAGGGATATTTCTAAGTTTGAGATAAATCTTGTATATTTTGTATCCCATCTTATGCGGATTAAAAGAAGCATTAAAGCTTGTTATCACTCCTCTTTTTTCTAATTGACTGATTCTATATTCTACAGCTTGTCTTGATTTCATGACTTTTTTAGCTAAGACTGTGGTGGGAATTCGACAGTTTTTATCTAGTTCTGCAAGTATCTTTCTGTCTGTTTTATCTAGCTTAATCTTGGTTATTTCTATCATTTATTAGCATATATAATAATAAATATATAAATTTTATCATTTATGCTTAAAAAATAGTAAATACTTTGATATATTTGATTATATCTACTAAGTAGTAACAATAATGAGGTAATCAAAATGACAAATATAAGTGTTCAAAATGGAAGAAAAAAGCTTGAGGAAAGGATTGAGAGAGCAATCCAAGAATCGGGAGTAAAATTACCTGAAGGCCCACATGAGAATTACATACAAGGTTGGTGGTTTGAGGATGAAAAAATTAGAGAAGCTAATAAAAAAGGAAACTTACTTACTTTAGATCTTGACATCGGAAACTACTGTGATTTAGCTTGTAGTTTCTGTTTTTCAAACACACAAAGTCCAGATCATGATTCTTATGTGACTAAAACAACTGAAAGAATCAAAAATATTATTGATGAAGCAGTTGAACTAGGTCTAAAAACAATAAAGATTGTTGGAGCTGGAGAGCCTTTCTTGTTTAAAAATCTGATCAACATAATAGAATATGCACAAGAAAAAGGCGTTCAGTCTGTTGTTTTTACAGGTGGTCATGTAATCGGAGATGATAATTATGCCCGAAAGGTCTA
Source organism: Nanobdellota archaeon (assembly GCA_041305085.1). Taxonomy (GTDB): domain Archaea; phylum Nanobdellota; class Nanobdellia; order Woesearchaeales; family UBA9642; genus SURF-58. The sequence continues at coordinate 53,084 of JBFYMA010000021.1, forward strand.
TGGGCATGAAGGAATTACATCTGGAGCGGATTTAGCTAGAAGATTGAAAGATGCAGGAGCTTCAGTAATTGTCAAGTACCTCACCTTTGATGATAAACTCCATACTAGGATGGTTAATCCAAAGAGAGAAGGATATGATTATACAAGAATGAGAGATAAAGGTCTTATGAATTTGATAACAGCAGGATTGAATGCAGAAGAAGAATCAAGATTAGGCGTAGATTGCTTAATGATGAGGGAAAATTATAAAGAAGCTGTAGAATTGTTCAGTTTCTTTATCAAATACAATATTTTTGGAGTGTTCAACACAAGCATGGATTGTGGTAATACACAAATGGATCTTAAAAATCCATCTGTATTAAGCAAAGATGAAGCATTAGGGGTTGCAACAGCATTATACAAATACTGTATTGAGCATGATATACCTTTTGATAAAAGAATCTCTCCATACTTTTGCAGTAGAGTTTGCTCTCAATTGAATCATGGTATGTTTGTTGGAGATAACGGAGAAGTAAAAGCATGCCCCGGGGGTCCAAAAATTGGAACTTACCAAAAAGGAAACTTAAGAGAGATATGGGAAAACAACCCAGTCAGAGTTAAATATAATTGTGTAGTTGGACATGAATGCATCTCAAGATGTGGAAAAACTTATCATGCAGATTTTGAGCAAAAAGTCAAAAAACAGTTAGAATGTGGTTCAAGTGAGTAATGCAGAGATATGAGCGGTTGATTAAAAACTAATTTTTTCTTTTTTTATTTATTACGAGGTGAAAAAATGACTGTAAAAAAAATATTTTGGGAAAACCCCTATTTGAAAGAGTTTAAGGCAAAAGTAATTAGTGTTAGTGGAGATATGATAACTTTAGATAAAACAATCTTCTATGCCTTTACAGGAGGGCAATCTTCTGATTTAGGAACAATTGGCGGTTTTGATGTCATAGAAGCTAAAAAATATGGAAATGAAATTTTGTATGCGCTTAAAGATCATACATTAAATGCAGGAGATAATGTAATAATTAAAATTGATTGGGAAAAAAGATATAAGATAATGAAACTCCATTTTGCTGCAGAGATAATATTGGAATTAGTCTATCAGAACTTCAGTAGGCCTGAAAAAATAGGGGCAAACATCACTTCTGAAAAAGCAAGACTTGATTTTATATGGAATGGAAACATATCCGAAATATTTCCAGAATTAATCAATAAAGCGGCCGAAATAATAAATGCAGACTTGCATATAAAAAGTGAATTCAGTGACGAAAAGAACGAAAGAAGATACTGGCAGATAGACAGCTTTGCTAAGGTAGATTGTGGTGGCACTCACATCAAGAAAACAAGAGAGATAGGAGAGATTTCACTAAAAAGAAAAAGTTTAGGCAGCGGAAAAGAAAGGATTGAGATATACCTCACGCCCCACCATAGTTTCTTCGTTTAGAAATATCCCCCCTTCCGTTTCGTTAGCTCTCTTTTCCGATTGTATTTAACATCGCGATTAAGAGAAGTAAATCCGAAGGATTTATTTCCCCGAACTTTTCCTCGCGAATGAAATGAGCAGAGCTGAAAAGTGAGGGCGTAGCGTAGTGCAACGGAGCGGAGTTTTAATCGCTGTTATATTCTCCCGATAGGGATTGAGTTTTAGTGCAACGTCCCGAAGGGAAAACTCAAAGTCGTCGTGTGTATAGTTTTCTCGGGAGGTTGCCGCCGCCTTTTTTGTTTCTTTTTTTCTAAAAAAGAAAATAATATTTGGGGGGGGGAAGTGCCTGTTATAGAAAGTTATTTATACTAAAACCTCATATTTAAGGTATGTGTGGATTGCCAGAATAAAAATCAAGCATGATTGTGTGATTGGAAACAGATGTGAGAAATTTGGAGTTACTACAACCGGAACGCCATTTAATGTTTTCGTAGAAAAAGGGGTAACTCATTCTCCACAAGTTCAGACTTTACAGGGTGACGAAAAAAATATTAAGGATTTTATTGATGATATAAAGAAAGATAAAAGAATTACTCATCTTGAAGTTGAAGGGAATACTATATTTTTTATTGAAATTAGGAAAGAAAAAATACCTGCAACATTTCATCATATAAAACTTATATTTGTAAAACCTGTTTTTGTGGATAAACAGGGTTATGAATATTGGGAAGTTTCTTCTTGGAAAAAGTCAATACTGACTGATTTTATAGCGAATATGGAGAAGGAAGTTGGAAAGGTTGACGTTCTTAAGATTGAAGAAACTAAACTGACAGATATTTATTTTGCTCATCTTCTTCCAAAATTGACTTCTAATCAAAAGAGGGCTATTGAATTGGCGTTTGAAAATGGGTTTTATGCTTGGCCTAAAAGAACAGATCTGGGTGAATTGGCTAATATAATGAAAGTATCTGTTCCAACATATAGAGAGCATTTGAAAAGAGCAGAAGAAAAATTAATGCCTGATTTGATTAAATCTATTAAGTAAAACCTCATATTTGAGGGCAAAATTAAATATACTTATTCTATAAACTACTTCATAGTGATTAAAATGCAAATAACAAAACCTGAAAATATGAAAATAGGAGTTGTGCCAGGACCAAAGTTTGTAACACTTGTATCCTATGGCACTATGGAAAATCCTGATATTGTTACTGTAAGTTATGTAGGTCAAATTACTGATAGATTGATGTATGTTTCTTTAAGACCATCAAGACATAGTAATCAAATTTTAAGAAGTAGTGGGCGATTTGCTATTAACTATATTGGATCAGATTTGGTAAAAAAAGCTGACTTCTGTGGGATTTATTCAGGAAGAGACACTGATAAATTCAAAGAAAGTGGATTGAATTTAGATTTTGATCAAGAAATACCAATGATTTCTGAATCTCCTCTTAGTTTAGAATGTGTATTAAAAAACATAACTAGAATTGGAGAGCATGATGTTTTCTTTGGAGAAGTCAATAAAGCCATTAGAAGAAAGGAAGAATCTAGCTGGCTTTATCACGATAATTTTGAGTATTTTGGAAATGGTCATCAACTAGGGGGTTTATTTCAAATAGGAAAATGACAAGTGTAGAAGAGATTATAAGAAAATTTGGAACGCCTCTTTATGTTTATGAGGAAGATAGAATTAGTGATAACTATAAATTGATTGATGGTTCAATTCCATACCAAAATAAAGAAATCCATTATGCTGTTATGTGCAACAGCAACAGAGTGATTCTTAAAATAATCAGAGG
>JBFYMA010000022.1:0-67813 GCA_041305085.1 Nanobdellota archaeon
ACCAAAGGGATGAGCACTGAATCGTCAATTTTTTCTTTTTTACAAATTTTTTCTGCTTGTCGCATCATCCATAAAATATGAGCTACATCCTGTGATCTGCCTTTGACATAGTAAGGCTTTGCACAATTCCATATTTTTTTGTATATATTTTTCATTTGAGTTTTAGATTTTCAACTTCTTCATCGCTCAACTCCTGCTTGTAGAGCTCGTTGACGTTCCACAGTCCGCTGCTTCTTATTTTTTCTTTTGGTGAAAACCTTCCCAGCCAGTTTTGTGAGGGCTTGCAGTCTCTGCAATGGGAAACTGTGGACAGGATTTTTGACTCCATCTCCAGCCTTTCATCTTTTTCATTGACTTCAAACACAACAAAACTGAAGTTCTGCTGTATATATTCTGAAACCTTTTTTTCTGTCTGTTTTTGTTTTTCAAAGTCTACCAATTCAGAATATTTTTCCCTGTTGGCTTTTGTTGTGAGATCCAGCTCCCAGAATCTCAGAAAAGGATCCTTTTTTTTATTCAATATTGCCCTTCCTATATTCTTTCTGAAGATGCTCCTGTCCTTGTTCTGGTTCAGAAAGTGCTGCTTAAGCCTGGACCTAAGCTGGTTTTTTCCTGTGTGTGTGCCTACCCTGACAATCCGGTCTGTACGATGAGATTTTTCTGTTTTTTCAAAAAGAATGTAGATTCCGTTGAGAGGAATGTTTAACTCATCAAAAGGAAAGCTGAACCTCTGCATACTGTTGAACAGCACATGAAGCTTTTCGCAGCTGCTGCTCATTTTGAAACCCTCTTCTTAAGATAATGGAGCTGTTTTCCTATGCCAAGACCTTCCAGTGGAGTTTCATAATGTATTATTTTCGGAATCAGGTATTTCCTGTATTTTTGGCTCGCAAGAAAAATGAATCTGTCATTTTTTAAATCTGCAAGGCATTCCAGGGAATCCAGAACTCCAATGCTCCATTCTCTGACTTCTTCGTCTTTCATTTTGTTCAGAGTTTGGTTGTAAGGACTTATTTCCTGGTCAGGATCCAGCAGGCCGTATTTTGCAGAAAGAATAAATATTTTGTCAGGTTTGAGTGATTCTGCATATTTCCATGCATATACAAACAAAGGGCTTGTGTACATATCTTTTGCCTTTGACTTCTGGATTTTTTTCTTGCTTACGCATGAAACCAGCACTATCTTTGCCATAAAAATCCAAGAATTAATATTATTATAAAAATAATTCTATTTTTGCTGCGTTAAAAATCTTGCTTTCGCGAGGTTAGCGCCTGGCTCACGGGAAGTTGCCTTCCCTAGTGGCGCTCACTTCGTTCGGCACACAGCCTAACGCAATACTGCAAAGCAGCAGATCATTCCCTGATTGGATACGAGAAAAGCTTTGCTTTTCTGGAAGGTACGCTCATTACATTCGATACCCAACCCCCTTTGCCTATTGAGCTATACTACTTGATATGCTTCGCCGGAAAAGGTGCCAACAACAATTTCAATGCAGAATTATTTTTCGTACAGCATATCAATTATCCTGTGGGCTTGTGCAAAATTGTTAAGCTGTATAAGAGCATCAGCAAGGTCTGTTACGCTGAGAAGACCTTCCAGCTTTTCCTCCTTTACTATTACCATCCTTTTTATCTTGTGCTCATGCATTATTTTTGCAATTTCAATCAATGAAGTGTCAGGAGAGGTGCTGATAACCGGACTGCTCATTATCTGCTCAATATGTATTTTGTCAGGATCGCTTTGGGAAGCGCATATTTTTCTGACCATGTCTGTATCAGTAACTATTCCAATCGCTTTTTCTCCATCAACAATTACTATATCACCCACTTTGTAAGAGTCCATAAGGCCTGCAGCATCTCTTGCGGTTTTTTCCTTTTCACAGGTTATTATGTCAGAAGTCATCCACTTTTCAGCTGTTACTATGTTTTCAAATTTTTTTGCCCCAATCTTTTTTTTGGCTATATACTTTACAAGCTCGCCAACTTCATATATTTTTCCAAGCTTCACCAGGCAGGCCATGAGGTCTGTGATTGTGAATATTCCTGCAAGGCTTCCGTGGCTTGTCACAGGGATCCTTTTTATCTTATTTCTAGTTATTATGTGGCTGGCCTGCATTATTGAGGAATTGGTCTCGATTACTATGGGCTTGGGGGTCATCACTTCTCCAATCTTGGTTTTTGATGGATCCTTTTTCTGCGCAACAACCCTTCTTGCAACATCTGTTTCAGTCAGTATGCCTATTATTTTGGCGTTTTTTTTGTTTAACAGAGAATTCTGGATTACAACGATAGAGCCTATTTTTTTTTCAGCCATTATTTTTGTGGCTTCAAAGACAGTCCTGGTCTCTGTCAGTGTTTCCACTTGCTTTGCCATCCAATCATCTACACTATCCCCTGAATAATTTTTTTCAGGCATAACAATGTTTTTGTTGCTGAGGGTATTTAAATCTTTTTGCGAAAAACCAGACCTTATTGCAGGATAGTAACACAAATTTATATAACAATAAGGCTTGACACAAGCTATTTAGGGGGTGTTTTAATGGTCAGAGTTGCAATAAATGGCTTTGGAAGAATAGGCAGAATGGTTTTTCAGGCAGGGTATAGTGACAGCAATATTGAGTGGGTTGCTATAAACGACCTTTCAGATCCGGCAACACTGGCCCATCTTTTAAAGTATGACTCTGTGCAGGGCAAATTTCCAGCAGGAGTTGAGGCAGGAGAGAACTGCATTATAGTGGATGGAAAGACAATAAAGGTTTTTGCTGAGAAAGACCCTTCTAACCTGCCATGGAAAGAGCTGGAAGTAGATATTGTTGTTGAAAGCACAGGAATATTCAGAGATAGAGCAGGAGCGACCAAGCACTTGGCTGCTGGAGCAAAAAAAGTCCTTATAAGCTCTCCTGCAAAAGGCCATGATATAACAATAGTCAAAGGAGTAAATGAGCATTCTTATGATAAAAACAATCACCACATTGTAAGCAATGCTTCCTGCACAACAAACTGCCTTGCCCCAATGGTAAAGGTTCTCCACGATAATTTCAGAGTAAAAAGAGGCTTTATGACCACTGTTCATGCGTACACAGCAGACCAGAGGCTTGTGGATGCCCCTCACAAAGATTTGAGAAGGGCGAGGAGCGCAGCCATAAACATTGTGCCTACAACAACAGGAGCAGCCAAGGCAGTAACTGATGTTATTCCTGAGCTGAAAGGAAAGCTTGACGGGCTTGCATTGAGAGTTCCTGTGCCTGCAGGCTCTGTTACTGATTTTGTGTGCGAGCTTGAAAATCATGTAAGTGTTGAGCAGGTAAACAAGCTGTTCAAAAACGTTGCAAACCACCATTTGAAGAGTGTGCTTGAGTATTCAGAAGACCCATTGGTATCATCAGACATAATACATAACAGGCATTCCTGCATTTTTGACGCCCAGTCAACAATGGTTATCGAAGGAGGGCTGCTCAAGGTTGTGGGATGGTACGACAACGAGTGGGGCTACAGCTGCAGGATGGTTGATGTCCTGAATATGATGATGTAATTTTTTGCTTTTTTTTTCTTATTTTTCTACACATACCATTTTTCTTTGTATGTTTTAATGTACTTTTTCTTAAGCACTTTTTCATCCAGTTTCTTTGGCAAAACTTCTCTAAGTTTTCCGTAATAAAAACATTTTTATATTAACCTGCATTCTTTTTTTTTATGTCACAGGCATTGATAATTGTTGACTACGAAAACGAATGGGTAGACAGGAATTCTGAGTACTTCGTAGGGAACATCTCTGACAAAATAGTCAGTCTTAACAAGCTCATAAAATTCTGCAGAGGCAAAAAGATTCCAATATTTTTCACCACACACATTGAGAAGGATTCTGAAAAAGAGTTTAAAGAAGGAACAAAAAATGTTGAGATAATTTCAGACATAAATTTCGACAAAAACAAGGATATACTTATAAAAAAGAGCAAGATTTCCCCTTTCTACAAGACAGAGCTGGAACAAAAGCTTCAAAAGCTCAAAGTGAAAGAGCTAATAATTACAGGCATATTAACAAACCTGTGTGTAAGAAGCCTTGCTTCAGATGCCTACGACAGGGAATACTCAGTAAAAATAATTACAGATACATGCGCAGCATTTGACGAGGAAACGCACAACTTCACAATAAGGGATCTGCAGAGCACAAGGGATGAGATGAAATTCTTGACAGCAAGGGAATTTATTAACTCAGGCTGAAACCCCATAACCTTTATAAAGTTCTTTTCTTTCTGTATTCTATTGGAGGAGTATGAAATGCGCTGAATGCCGGAAAGGTGTCAGCCAGATATCTGACACGGTCTGGTACTGCAAAGAGTGTGATAGGATAATCATAAGCAAAGACGAATTAATAGAGGAAAAGCAGCTGAAAAGGAGGTAAAAAATGAAATTCTTGAAAGACTTCAACTTCAAAGGGAAAAAAGTTATACTCAGGGCAGGTTTTGACATGCCTCTCGATGATCAAGGAAAAATATCAGATGACACAAGGATAAGGGAGACCCTTCCCACAATAAACTATCTTTTGGATAATTGTTGCAGGCAGCTAATAATAATATCCCACATGGGAAGGCCAAAAGAACAGGTGGTTGAAAAGCTGAAAAATGATGTTGTTGCGCAGAAACTTTCAGAGCTGCTCGGCAAGGAAGTTGTAAAGCTGAATGAATGCGCAGATGCAGTGATTCCTGAAAATAAAAGCATAATAATTCTTGAAAACCTGAGGTTTTACAAAGGAGAAGAGGCAAACGATGAAGACTTCTCAAAAAAGCTTGCCAACCTGGCAGATATTTATGTTAATGACGCTTTTTCAGTTATGCACAGGGAGCATTCAAGCATAGTGGGAATACCAAAATTCATCCCAGGATGTGCAGGGCTTCTAATTGAAAAGGAATTGAATGCGCTGACAATGGAAAACGCAGAAAAGCCCATACTCGGAATACTTGGAGGAAGCAAAATAAGCAGCAAATTCGGGCTTATACAGGAGCTTCTCAAAAAGGTAGATAAGCTCCTTCTCGGAGGGGCAATGATCTTTACTTTTTACAAGGCCAAAGGGCTTGAAATTGGGAAAAGCCTTTTTGAGAAGGATGAAGTTGAAAAGGCAAAGCTTCTGATGAACAATGAAAAAATAATTTTGCCGACAGATATTGTTGTTGCAAAGGCATCCAGAATTGAAGATGTTAACCATAATTCAGAGGCAAAAACAATAACTCCTGAAAAAATTCCTGTTGATTGCATGGGGCTTGATGTGGGCCAGGATTCTGTTGACGAGTTTGAGCTGGAGATGAAGGATGCAAAAACTGTTGTGTGGAACGGCCCATTGGGGTATTTTGAAGAGCCAAAGTTTGCAGAGTCAACAAAAAAAATTGCTAATTATCTGGCAGACTCAGGCAAAAAAGTAATTATAGGAGGAGGAGACACAGTCGCTGCTCTTGAAACTTTTGGAATACCAAAAGAAAAGTTTTTTCATGTTTCAACTGGAGGAGGAGCGAGCATGGAGCTTATAGAAGGCAAAGTGCTGCCAGGAGTCAAGGCGCTGAATGACAATGAAGTTGAGTTTTTTGAAGTGAAAGGGTAAGTCAGCCTTCCCGCCTCAAGAAGTCTCCTTTGTCGAGCAATGGCTTGAGCATGTGCTTTCCTCCGTGCTGAAGAACTCCATAGCCAACATTTTCATCTTTTTCGTTCTGAACAAGGCACAGGCCATTTTGTATGTTGCTTTTTGTTATGTTTTCCTGGAACACATCCCTCTTGCAGGTAAAAAGCCATTCTCCTCTTTCATTCAGAAAAACTTTTTTCTGGCTTTTTTTGCTTATAATTTCAAGAAGTGCAAGGCTTGGGATAAACGCTTTTTTTGTTTCCCCAAGAAATAAACCTATGTGAAATAAATCTCTTTTTATGTCCTTGCTGTAATTCCATAACAAGGGATCTGCCTGGTAATATTTTCGCCCCATTTTATGGATATTTTCCAGCTCAAAGTTGCAGAATTTTTCTACAAATTGTTTCAGCGCTTCCATTTTATAGGGTTGCCAGAAAGCTCTGACAGTTTTTCAGTAATTTTTTGGAGTACAAGGTTGGGGTTTGTGCTTTCTAAGGTGTTTTCGATGGCTGCAAGCTGTTTTTCCTGATCTTTTATGCTTTGCTGGGTGCTTTCAAGATAGCTCTTCTGCTCTCTCAACTGGAGGCTTGTGGTGTTTTTCCTGATTTTTTCAGTATTCTCAGAAAGCTCTTTTTTTGCCTGCAAAAGCATTTTTCTTTTTTCTGCAAGAGCTTGTTTTGTAAGGCTTTTTATTGCTTCAAGGGTCTTTTCCTTTTTCTTGTCCTTTATTTCCAGCTTGTCTTTTTTCAGCTCTTCCTGGAGCTTTGAAATAGTATTTTTTATCTCTATCTTTTCATCATCCATAAGAGCTTCTGAAGGGTTGTCGATATATTGTTTAATGATATTGTCATCCAGCGCTTTTTTTGAAAACTTTTTAAGAGCTTTTTCAATTTCAGAAAAATCCTGGAGCAATTCGCTTTTCTGCTTTGCAAGCTTCTGCTCAATTGCCTCTTTTTCTTTCAGGAAACCCTTGTAGAACCTGTAGTCGTTGCTGCTTTCAAGTGAGTGAATCTTTTTAAGGATTTTTTCTTTTTCAGAATTCAAAATTTCTATCTCTGACTCTATGAATTTCTTGTGGCTTTTGGCATCTGCAAGGTGTATGCGCATATCCTCAACCTTTTTGAACAGCCCATTTATTTCATTTACCAGCTCTATGTTTTCCTTTTCAAGAAGCCGCCTTATTCCTATAAATAAATCCTCCAGCTCTTTTATTTTTCTTGTAAGCTTTTTTATTGTCTCCTCAAAAAAATCTTTCAGCACAAAAAGGCTTTTCTGGGTTTCAGCTGTTAGCAGCTCAAGGTCTTCAAAAAAATTCTTGCAGGCTTCATCAATCTCAATATAGGATTCAGGAATGCTTATTTTGTTTGCAAAAACCCTTGTCCGTTTTATGAAGTTTTCCCTGTTGCCCTCCATTATCTGCCTTTCCCTTTCAGGAATGTTGGAGTTTCTGAGCTCTTCGCTTTCCAGAACATCAAGGTATTCTTTCAGCTTTTTTATGTTGTATTGAACCTCTATGCTTATTTCGTGAATTTTTGCGTTCAGCTTTGCAAATTTTTGGTTTATGGATTTTTCAAAGAAAGGATGGAGATCTGGTTCTTTTAATTCAACTGCCTCTTCCTTTTTTTTAAGAAAATCAAAGAGTCCCATAATACTGCTGGAGGAGGTTCTGGTTTAAAAAGCTTGTGCGTTAACTTTATTAATGCTGTTTGTTATTTTAGCTTTATGAAGAGGAAATACAGCAAAAAGCCCCTTAAAGAAGTGGCTGTTGCAAAGCAGAGGATAAAAAAACTGTTCGAGCAGGCAGATCTGAGGTTTGATGAGGCTCCAGAGCTTTCCAACAGGTATGTTTATTTAGCAAGAAAAATCGCCATGAAGCTTAAAATAAGAATTCCTACTTCTATGAAGAGAAGGTTCTGCAAGCACTGTTATTCATTTCTGGTTCCGAACAAGAACTGCAGGGTCAGGATAAGAAAGGATAAAGTAATTTACAGCTGCTTTAACTGCAAGAAGTTCATGCGGTTTGGGTATAAAAAATGAGGTGTATAAAATGAACTGGTGGTTTCCAGTTTTTTTAGTGGTGTTTTTGCTTAACCTTTTCCTCAATCTCTTTCCTGAACCTTTCAAGCGTCTTGACTATGTGCTCTGGCTGAGTTTTTAGTATTTCTGCTGTTTTCTCTATTACATCCCCGCGGTACTTTTCCGTACTAACAAGCATTGGATCTGTATTTAGCTTTTTCTTTTTAACAATCAATTTCCACTTTTCAAACAGTTCCTCTGCCCTTCCTGGTATCTCATCTTTTCCGCACTCAAGGATTTTTTTTGCCTGCGCAATAGCTGTGCCCTGGAAAGTTATCAGCTTATCTGTTGCCCTGCCTGCTGTAAACTCTATGCGGACTATGCCATCCTGTATTTTTGAAGTCTTTATAATCCTTATTTCGCCAACATCACCTGTTATGTCCAGATGTGTTCCTCCGCATGCCTCAACATCCAGTCCTGGAATTTCCACTATTCTGAGCTCTTTGCCAGGCACTGCTCCTCCCTGATATATGGAAAAGCTGTACTTTTGCTCTGCCAACCCGCGGGGCATAATTGTTTTGTACACCGGCAGGTTTTGGTGAACTATCTTGTTGGACTCTTTCTGGATATCTATTTCCTGCTCTCTTGTCAATGAGTCATAATGGGTTATGTCCAGCCTGGCCTTTTCAAGTGTTTTTGCTGCGCCTGCCTGGAATATGTGCTTTCCCAAAAGCTTTCTGCATACACCGTTGAGTATGTGGGTTGCTGTGTGGTGCTGCGCCAGCTGGGTTCTTCTTTCAATGTCTATCCTGCAGTCAACTTTTTGCCCTTTCTTGAAGCTGTGGCTGCCAACAACGTGAACTATGTGAGGGCCGTGCTTGTATATTTCAAGGACTTTTGAACTTCCTATTTTTCCAAGGTCGTGCAGCTGACCTCCTGATGTTGGGTAAAATGCTGTCCTGTCAAGGACTATTTTGTTTCCGAATATTTCCTGAATTTTTGCCTCAAATGCAACATAATCGTAGTGCTCATAATATAGTATTTCTGTTGGTGGAGAATCTATTTTCAGATCTTCTTTTTTCTTTGTCTGGGTTTGCTGTTCCTTTTTTTCGTGCAGACTGCTTACTATGCTGTAAAAATTGTCAGGAATCTCTATGGTCTGATTATTTTTTTCTGCTTCCTGCCTTATCTCTTCAGGAGTTATTCCCTGGCTGTCATATAGCTCAACAAGCTTTTTTTCATCTATTTTTTTGCCTTTTGAAATAAGGCCTGTTATTATCTGCTGGTTTCTTTTTTTTGTTTCTGCAAACTTGTTTTTTTCAAAATCAAGGATTGTTTTTACGTTTTCAAGGCTTTCCAGCAGTTCAGGGTAAAGGCTTTTCAGCTCTTTTGAATGCTTTTCGCACACCTCGGAGATATCAACTTTCCATCCGTAGCTGTCTATAAAATTTAGCGCCCTTCTGAAAAGAACTCTCAGGTTATAGCCGCCTTTTACATTGCTCGGAAGAACCCCGTCGCTCAAAGCCACTAATAAACTTCTGGAGTGCTCTGCAATGCTGTATATTGCTGACAAAGGCATTATCTGATTTTTGAGCTCTTTTTCATTCACACCAATTTTTTTTGAGATTTTTTTCCAGACTTTGTCAATGTCTGCAACCTCATCCCTGTTTAAAAGCGCTGCATATGGTATGAATTTTTTTAGCAAAGCAGAGGGCTTTTTGTAGCCTGTTTTTTCAAGCACAAAATTGAGCGTTTCAGGGAATGTTGCATCGTACTGCGTTTCTGCTCCCTGGGAAAACCAGGCGTTTCTTTCCTGGCCCATACCCATATCAAGCACGTTAAGGTTCAGCTGTTTTAATCCATTGCTGGTTTGCTCGTACTGCATATATACTTGGTTTCCAAGCTCTACACCTCTTGAAAAAAACTCCATGCACGGCCCTACATTGCCTCCGCCTGCCCAGCCGTCTTCGTGAAATATAACTTCTTCTTTTGGAAGCCCAAGCCCTTTTGTTATCCAGTTATAGATGTGTTCAAAGTAAAGGTTTACATCCCAGTCCTTTTTTTGTACAAACGCGTGCTGCCCAATCATGCTGAACCCTGTGTTGTGGGCACCTGTTATTCCAACATTGTCTATGTCATTAAACCTCAGGCAGAACTGGGGGACAACCAGAGGGTTGGCTGGAGGCTCTATTTCTCCAGAAACAACATAGGGCTGGAAGTCGTAAATAGATGCCTGGACAAAGTCTGTGTCTGAGCGCCATCTTGCAGCCACAGGATACCTTTTTATCGGAGTGTAGCCCTGATTTTTGAAAAGTTTTGAGAATTCCTGCCATACTTCTGTATAGCTCATCCTGTTTTTTGCTGGAGTGTTGCCAATAAACCTGAATCCTCCACTGCACTCAGGCTCTCCACAAGTCTTGCTGTTAATGCTCCAGAAGTATTTTCCGCAGCTGCACTTTTTTCTTGAAAAGCCGTATTTTTTAAGGGTTTCTGTGGCGTAGTATTTGTCAGGGTCTTTAGAAGCTTTGATTCTGAACTCCTGCTTTAGAGCTTTTGCATCCATCAATCTGGAGTTTGATGCTTTATTTAAATAGTTTTAGCAGGCAAAAACTCCTCCAGGACCACTTTTTGTATAAAAATATTCACTATGTAGTGGTTAATTTAGAAATATTTAAAAATGATGGCTTAATCTTGCTAATTATGCTTCAGGCAATTATATGCGATTATGATGGAACACTTGCTCCTACCATGGAAAGGCAGCAAAAATGGTTTAAGCACTGGTCAGAAGTCCATCGAAAAACCTGGGCTTTGGATGGCATTAAGGAGTTTGCAGCATTCTATAATCATCATTGCGCAAAGGAGGGAGGAGTGCAGAATGTTTATAATGCATTGAACCTGCCTTGTGAGATGAACAACAGAAAACATCCTGTGTGGTCAGCATATGAAGAGTTCAATATTAAAAATCCTCATATGCTATATCCAGGAGTAAAAAAAACAATCAAGACAATCTGGGAGTTGGGGCGGCTTGGAACAAGCCCAGACAGCAATCGGCGCCTTAGACTAGGAATAAACACCACAAACAGCTGGACGTCTATAAGGAAAGATTTGGAAAAAGGAGGCATACTAAAGTATTTTGATGCTTATGTTACAGAAGAAGTTCTGAGAGCATACCAGGGAAATGGGATGCCTGATCCATTGAAAAAGCCCTCACCTATTTCTTTAGCGCTTATGCTGGGCTTGCTTGATTCTTCAGGAAGTGTTGCACTTCATTGGGGAGATACGTTGAATGATTTAAGGTCGTCCCAAAAAATAATAAGGCTAAATCCTGCCAACCCTGAAAAAGTAAAGACAATAGGAGCCTGCTATGGGTATGAGAAAAGGGAAATACTTGAGCGAGGGGTTGAAGTTGGTGGAAAGATTGTGACTTTTGACTATCTTGTCGACAGCCCTGAAGAAGTCATAGACATTGTCAGGAGCCTTTTGTAGATTATTCAAGAACCAGAAAGAACTCATCCTTTTCAGCCAAGATGCCGTCAAAGCTTCGCGTTGCCAGCTTTATCTTAAGTATGCACTTGTAGAAGTCTTCTTTTTCGTCGTAAACCTCGAATATTACTTCCTTGCTCTCGACTAGAAATGTCTTTTCTCCAATAACAATTTGGCTTTGGTTTTGGAATAATTGCATTTTTTTGGGTGAAGATTAACTCCCCGAGGTGTTTTGGTAGAGGAGGGGTGGTTTGGTAAGAATCAAGCACCCCGGAGAGTTTTTCTTACTATGATTTCTTGGATTACTTTTTGAGCTTGAGCGAAACAGCAGGCTTTCGCACTTCCTGCAGCCACATTAGGCCAAGCCTCATCATGTTTTTGTTGAATTTTTCGCTTAGCTTGTAAGTTTTCTTGTAAAGGTCGTAGTCAACCAGTCCCATTGTCTTCATTGGTGTCAATATTCTGTCGTAAAACTGTCTCTTGTTGTAGCTTAGGGGGGCTGGCTTTTTGTTGGTGTATCCCTTGTTTTCGGTTTCTATGAGCTTTCCCTCGTGGAGGGCTGATGCGAACAATGACATCTCTGTTTTTCCAAGTTCTCCTTGGTTTTTCTTCATCTCGTTTATGAGCAATTTGGCTACCAATACCTGCTGTTTCGTTGCGAATATGATCTCGAAGATGTCTTCGGGGATGTTGTATTGGTCAAATAATATTACCATTTTGCGGTTTTTTACACTTCTACCATACTAATATACATACTTATATATAAATGTATCGTTTTTGTATACTAGTTTGGGGTATTGATTAAAAATTTCTATATAGAAAACAAAGGAGTTTTTGGGAAACCTGGTAAAATAGTAAATTTTTATGCTGATTTTGGTTTCTGATTCCCGTGAGTATTGCACTGATACACAATGCAAGTTACATAGCAAAAGATGAGATAGAGTTGGCTCATTTAAGAGATGTTTTGAACGCAGCACCTTTAGAACTGGAATTAGGACCTTTGGCTCATTCTCTCCGTTAATTTTTGCACAAAGCAAAGAGCCAGAGTATAAAAATTATCATGCTCTTTACTTGAATACAGAAAACCAGTCAGGAATGGACTGTGTAAAGATGACGTTAACTCTCTGCACCCTGTTAAAAGAGAGATGGCTCTCCTGGCTATTTCGCTCCACTTTATCTAGTTATGCTTTTTCACGATTGTGTGCAGCTCTTGAGATATTGATAATGTAATATTAGGCATTTTTTCACCTCGTTGTGTAATATGTGAATTCACATATATGAAGTTTATGATTTTTTAGAATCTTCAAAGAACTCGCCAATCCATTTCTCGTACATCAGAGTAATCTTGATGTCCCAATCTCCTGGAAAGCAGCGCTTGTAGTTGGGCCAGGCGTATCTTTCATCCAAAAAAATGATTACTCCCCTGTCCTTGTTGCTCCTGATGCACCTTCCTGCGCTCTGGATGGTTTTTGTAAAAGCAGGAAACAGATAGCCGTAATCCCATCCTTTGCCAAACTTGTCATCATAATACTTTATGAGTGCTTCTGCTTCCAAGTCTGGCTTTTGCAGCGGAAGGCCAACCACTATGACTCCTTTTACTTCATCTCCAGGCAGGTCTATTCCTTCGCCAAAACTTCCGCTCACAACTGCCAGCAGCACACTTCCTATTTTTTTGTAGCCCTTAAATTTTTCCAGAATCTCATTTCTTTCCTCTTTTGTGAGTCCTGAAACCTCGTCAAAAAGAGTTTTGTCGTTCTTTAAATATTGCCTTACCTGGTCTTTTAGATAATAGCTTGGAAAAAACACCAGCACATTTCCAGGAATCTTTTCAACAACCTTGTCCACTTCTTCAGCAATTAATTGATACTGCTGCTGGCTTCTGGACTGGTATTTTGTGCTTGTTTTGGGAATAATGATGTTCAGCCTGTTTTCTTTTGGAAAAGGGCTCTTGAAAGTCTTTTCAGAGGCATTCTCTATTCCCAGAAGCTCTTTATACATTGTTGTGGGTGTAAGGGTTCCTGACATAAGGATAGAGCAGTATGCCTCGTTTAGGGGCTGCCTTGTCACAACACTGGGATCAAGGCACCTGTAGCTTAGCACAATGTTTTTCTCCTTTACAGAAAGGATCCTTGTAAATCCCTCTTCTTTTAGCTTCCACCTTTCCAGAAACCTGGCAATGCTTCCAATATAGGAGTATTTCTGGTCTTCTCTAATATTATCTCCTATTATTCCCAGCTCTTCAACCATTTCATCATAATCTTTGATTTTTGAGATTTTTTCAGTGAACTCCTCCATTGATATGTATTTTTCATCAAACTTTGACAGGCTTTTTTTGCTGGCTGAAAAATCATTAAGGCTTTGCTCTTTGAATCCTTTTGCATAATTAACCAGTACCCCTGCAATCTCTTTCAGCCAGCCAGCAATCTCATCAGGCGCATATTTTCTGGCTTCTTTTATTGCTCTTTCAAGGATTACAGTTGAAAGGTATTCTGAGGCTAGGTCTTTTACCCTGTTGGGAAGGTTGTGGGCTTCATCCACAATTAATATGCACTGGCTGAGCTCTTTTTCAATCCTTTTTAAAAAGGAATTCCTTATTGAATTGTTGAAAACATAGTAATAATCTGTAACTATGAGCTTAGAGTTCTTGGCAGCCTGCATACTGACCTCATAAGGGCACAAATTGCACTTTTGGCACTCATCAATTATTTCCTGGCTGTCCTTTACCTTGTTTTTTATGCTTTCAAGTACTTTTTTTGCCTCTGTGCTTAGCTTGCCTTTTTTCTTAAAATTAGTGTAGTATTCGCACTTGTCATCATCTACCATTGCCCTGCAGTATTCTGCGAAGTCCTTGCTGTAAAGGGTTTGGGTTCCTGGCTGAAGACAGTACCATTTTTTTCCGAGAATGCTTGTTGCGCTGAAATCCTTGCTGTACTTCTGCTGGATGAGCTTAAGGGTATCTATTGCAATCTTGTGCTGGGTGTGCCTGCTGGTTAGAAAGAGCACTGTCAGACCTTTTTCAAAAGCTGCTGCAAGAGCTGGAGATATTGCGCTGGCAGTTTTTCCCAATCCTGTTGGTGCGTGGGCTACAAGGCTTTGCCGCTGCTTTATTGCATCTTCAATCTCTTTTATCAGCTCGTCCTGTATCTCTCTGACTTTTTCGTGCGGAAAAAACATGATAAAAAGAAAAAAGGGATTGATTATAAAGTTTAGCAATCTATGATTGCGCTTACCTTGCCATTGCTGTGTTAAGCCCTGCACTGTTTTGCATATACAGGCTGTCTGCTGCATTGGCATTTTCAGGGTCTGGCTTCATATAAACGCTCATTGTCAGCTGGTCGTCGACCCTTAACAGGATATTATGGTATTCAAACTCTTCAGCTATGCTTTGCTTATTTTTCTCGTAATACTTGTTAAAGAATTTGCCTTTTTTTCTAAGGACTTCATTTATTGGGTCTTCATTCACATTCATTCTTTTTCCTGAAGCTTCATATTGTGCAGTCTCCTTTGAGAGCTGTTTTCTTATATCTTTCATTGAAAGCCCCTGGTCGTAGAGCTCTTCAGCCCTGTCAGCAAAAGACTTGTTTTTTTCTTCTCCAAACATGAATGCAGTGTAGAGCATTTTTTTGTTGGCTCTTACTGTGTCAGGGTTTTGAGTTGATTTTCCTGTGTATTTCTCTCCTGCTTCAAAGCCCTTTTTATATAGTTTATAAACATCGCCTGTTGCTATTTCTAGCTTTGGAGCAATTTTCCAAGCAGGAGTGTTCTCTTTTTGTAGCTCAAAAGCCCTGCTTACAAGCGTGTCAAGGCTTTTAGAACATATAGGTGTTATTGGCTCTGGGCCTGCTGCAATGGTAGCTATTCCTTCAGTGTCTGTGAATTTTTGGTTTGGCTGCGCAAGCTTTGAGTGATCATTTGATTTGTATTCCTGCGGGAAATCAGGCTGTACTTTTTTTGGCGCCTCTGCTGTCTGAAAGTCCTTTTCTATTTTAGTCCTTATAGACTCTTCTTCTCCCGAGGAGTTTATAAGGCCTATCCTTGCGTAGTTGCTTGCAAGGATTTCCTGTTCTGTGAATGGTATGACAAACAGGCCTTCTTTGCTTTCAGCGCCAACTCTTTTTTCGTTTATTATGGCAAAATAGTTGCTTCCAGGAACAACAAACCCTTTGTTTTGGGTGTTATACAATGAGGTGTGGATGCTTTTGCCTGTTCTTATGGTTCCTGCAATTTCAAGAATGTCTGATCTAAGTGAATTGTGGGCAGGAATTTCTGTTATTGGCTTTGCTATACTGATTGGAGATTCTGTTATGGCTGCACTGTAGGCTGGCCTCTCTGCCATGCACCATGCATATTTTTCAAAGCTTTTTTCTTTTCTGTGTGTGCTTGATGTTGGTATGTCTGTTTCCTGCTCTGCCTGGCTTGTTGTTCCTATGCTTGAAGGCAGCAGATACAATAGTCCAAAAAACAAAAGAATTTCAGTTGTTCTTTTTATTCTTTGCAATGGGCTGCGAGGTATTGTTATGCCTTGCTCAGTCATGGATTTTTCAAGAGAAAACCTGTTTCCACTGAATCTTTCATATGCATCCCTTAATTCTCCCTTTATAAGTTCTTTCCAGCCCATAGAAAAGAGCTAATTTAACTGTATTTATAACTTTTTCTATTTTTTACTACTTAGTAGTTACTTTTGGCGGGTTGCAACGTTCTATTCTATTTGTCCTCACTTTTTAGGCAGTTTTTCTTTTAGTTTTCTGAGCCTGTCCAAAAGCTTGCCTGCACTGGGCACGGATTTGTTCAGTGCTTTTTCAATCTCCAAGCTGTAATCTTTCAGATAAACATTCACATTTTTCAAAGGATTTCCATAGCTGTCAAAATATACACAGGTATTTAATTGAACAATCTCCTTTTTTTCAGGAACCTCATCAGGATAACCAACAGTTATAAGTGCATGAAGGTTTACATTGCTTGGTACCTGCAGTATGTCTTTTACTCTCCCATCCTCAAAGCCTCCAACCCAGCATGTTCCAAGTTCGAGAGCTGTTGCTGTAAGCAAGAGGTTTTCTATGGCAGCAGCAACACTCTGTATAGAGTAAAGCTGACTCCCCCTTTTTCCGTAAAATGTTTCCTGCTTTTCGCAGAGAGAGCATACAGCTATAATAACAGGAGCTTTTGCAACCCAGTACTGCTGGAAAGAATAATGGGAAATCTTCTGGATTTTTTCTGGCTCATTCACTATTATGAACTTCCAGTTCTGGATATGGCCTGCGCTCGGTGCAAAGCATGCAGACTCAAGAATAAGGCCAATCTTTTCAAATTCTACAGGCTTTTGCAGGTATTTCCTGCAACTCCTCCTCTTTTGGACAGCAGTAAAAACATCCATGAACCAGATTACGCTTGATTTATTAATAAAAGTTTTGATTTTTTTTGTTTTTGGTTTAGGCAATTGGCACTTCTTAGTCATTCAGCTTTTCTAGTATAATCTCAACTGTCTGCTCAATATTATTTTTTTCAGTGTTTATGACTATATCTTGAGGGTCGCTGAAGCCGTGCTTAGAATGCATTTCATCTATTAGCCCAGACCTGCTTTGCCCGTTTATTCTTACAAGATCCCTTTTTTTGGCCTCTTCAATAGAACACTCCAGATAAAAAGAAACAATTCTATAATTGTTTTTTTTCAATAAATCCCCCAGACGTTTTTCTATAGTACAATAACGCATCTCTTGAAGCAAAATGTTTTTCTGCAAAGGAATAACTTGTTTGAGCATGTAAATAGTTACTTTGTTTGCTATTTCTTTGGCCTTTTCCCTGTCTGTCTTTTTAAGGCGTTTGAGCATTGTATCCTTGATATAAGCCTTGTCAACAAAGACATAATCTTTGAGTTTGTTATAAAGGTGAGAACAGACTGTTGATTTGCCAGATGCCATCGGCCCATGTATTGATATTAATATAGGTTTCATTTTGAAAAAAAAGTGCAGAGCAGCTGTAAGCCACCTTGTGTGCCTCTCCACGGTTCATGGACAGAGGCTCTTAACATTCGACTAAGCCCTCAATTGAGGTTGCACCAGCCAGTACTCGCCGTTTCATCCATTCTCTTGGAGACGTCAAAGGGTCAACTCATGCCTGTCGCCAGGCACTTCGCCATTATCATCCCATTCCAAAAGTGGTCTCGTTTCTGAGCCGTTCACCAGGATTTCTCCTGCTCTCTTCCGAGAGTGGCGCTTTCCCCCTTTCGGGATCGGTGGGTGGACTTTCCTCAGAGCTTTTTTCAGCCCCGAAAGTTAAGCACTGCCCTGCATAAATACGGAAAAAATGGGTGTTTATAAAGGTTTTTAAGCAAAATTCATAATAATCATCAATCCTATCAAGAGAAACAGGAAAAATATTTTGAGAATAAGATTGGCTGTTTTTATGCCGTGCTGCTTCTGCTTTATTTGATTGATATTCTTCAGGATTGTGAAAATTATCAGTGCAAGTCCAATTATCCATAAAATAAGAGAAACAACTGTTGATGAGCTGTACACAAACAATCCTATAAACCCGACAAGAAATCCTGTCCAGAAAATCAATGCATTCCACAGCCCTGAAACATGAAACTCATCCATGCATGTTTTAACTTTGTTAAGCTTATAAAGTTTTTTGGAATTATAAGAATATCCAGGCTTTTTAACTCAAAATCTCAACATTAACTTTCCTGTTCCTTGGCCCGTCAAACTCGCAAAAAAATATGCCCTGCCAGGTTCCCAAAACCAGCTTTCCATATTTTACAGAAATTGTTTGTGAGCTTCCCATCAGTGAAGCCTTGATGTGGCTGTGGCTGTTGCCCTCTGCATGATAATAGTCGTCTTCCACAGGAATCAGCCTGTTCAATGTTTTGAGAATGTCCTTTTTGACATCAGGATCTGCGTTTTCGTTGATTGTTACTCCTGCCGTGGTGTGGGGCACAAAAACATGGCACAATCCATCTTTAATTCCAGAATCATCTACTGCTTTTTGAACTTTTTCAGTTATGTCAATTAATTCCTGGCCTTTGAAAGTTTCAATTTTTATTTGCATGCATTGTGGTAATGAAATATTATTTATATTGTTTGTCTAATAATAGTTCATAACAAAAACTTTTTTAAACATAAGGTTTTCATTTCAATTATGCACCTGCCAAACTATTATGAGGGATGTACTGTGAACCTTATGAGTTCTTTGGGAAAAGTTATTGGCTCAAAGCTAAAAACAGGCTACAACCCGTTAAAGGATCTAAGCATAAAATATCTGAAAAAATACAAAAATGTTGTTCTTATAGTTCTGGACGGCTTGGGTTATGAGTTCTTAATAAAGCAAAAAAGCAGCTTTTTGAAAAACCACTTGGAGAAAAAACTCTGTTCTGTTTTTCCTCCAACAACCGCGGCTGCAGCAACAGTTTTTTTGACAGGACTGCCTGCACAACAGCACGGCCTTACAGGATGGTATGTTTTTTTAAAGGAAATAGGTATTTTAACAACAATACTTCGTTTTGTGCCAAGGATTAGTGGCTTCAAACTATCTGATGCAGGTGTAAACCCTAAAAAAATATTCCTGGGAAAGTCTCTATACTCTAAAACAAAAGTTCCCTGTCATGTTCTCTATGATGATATTGTTATCGACTCGGATTTTACAATCGCTCATTCAGGAAATGCTAAAAGAAGCTCTTATAAAGCAGAATCAGTTAATTCATTTTTTAAAAAACTAAAACAGCTAATTAAATCTAACAATAAAAAGAAATTTATTTCTGCATACTGGCCCGGATTTGACGCAGTATCTCACGGTTATGGAATAAACAGCAAAAAAACAAAGAGCCATTTTTTGGATTTGGATAAAAGGTTTTCCAAACTGGCAGACTCATTAAAAGGAACAGATACAATAATTTTAATAACAGCAGACCATGGTCTGATAGATTGCCCTAAATCAAAACAAATAGATACAAAAAATCACCCTGCGTTTGAAGAATGCCTCTCAATGCCCTTGTCCGGAGAGCCAAGGCTTGCCTATTGCTATGTGAAAGCTTCAAAAGCAAAAGATTTTGAAAAATATGTGAAAAAAAGACTTGGCCATGCGTGCTGGATTTACAGGAGTGAAGCATTGTTAAACAATCATTTTTTTGGTTTATTTGAGCCTCATCCAAAGCTTAAAGACAGGATCGGAGATTATGTTCTTATAATGAAAGAGAATTATGTTATTTTGGATGGTTTGCTAGGAAAAAAACCTGACTTTCCTATAGGCAACCACGGTGGAGTTTCAAAAGATGAGCTGTACGTTCCTCTTATAGTTTTGAAATGCTGAATTTTTCTTCTTCATAGCTTCAACCCAGCCTAAACCCTTAAATAACTATTTAAACAAACATTAATTATTCACACTATGTCAAACGAAGAATCATTCATGCTGGTTTCGCTTGAAGAAAATAAAGCCAAGAAGCTTGCCCAGGTTATAAGCAATGATACGAGCAGGAAAATTCTTGACCTGCTGGCAAAAAAGGACTCAACAGAGACAGAGATAAGCAAAGAATTAGGCATTCCTATCTCTACAGTCCACTACAACCTAAAGGCTTTGATAGACTCCAATCTTGTGATAGTGGAGGAATACCATTACAGTGCCAAGGGCAAAGAGGTCAACCACTACAAACTGGCAAACAAGCTTATAATTATAAGTCCAAAGGAAAACACAGGGTTGAGAGAGGTCCTTAAAAAATTTCTTCCAATAACAATAATAACAGCGGCCGCAACTGCAATAATTTACTTTATCCAAAGAATCCTTTCAGGGCAGGATTTTGCTTCAAGGATTCAGGCTCCAATGATGTCAAAGGCTGCAGACGATGCAATGCTCATGACTGAAAGCACTATGGCAGAAACAGTCACCCATGCAACTGCAACAAGCCAGTTTCCTTTTGCGCTGTGGTTTTTATTCGGAGCACTTTTTGTGATAATTCTTTACCTGATTTTTGAGATTATTGCAAAAAAGAGGAAATAATGCATATTGTAACCCTTTTGAAGTAGTTCTTTTATCTTCTATAAAAATCAATATCTTTAAAAACTAATCCAGCCTAGCTTGTTTTGTATGGTTCACACTGTTTTCAAGATTGCAAACCTCACAAAAGTTTTTGGAAGGCATGTTGTCCTTAATGATATAAGCCTGGAAATTAATGCTGGAGAGATTTTTGGCATAATCGGAGCCAGTGGCTCTGGAAAAACAACATTTTTGAATACAATAATAGGGTTTTTAAGGCCTGAGATAGGTGATGTATTGTTCAGGGAGGAGCACCTTTTGGAGTTTAAGGAAGAGGATGCGTTTGTTTCTGTTTACAGAAAGCCAGCAGACCTTAAAAGGATCATAGGGTTTGCCAGCCAAAGCCCGTCTTATTATGAAGAGCTTACAGTAAGAGAAAACCTTGAGTACTTTGGGTCATTGCACAACCTCTCAAACGATGCCCTGACAACCAACATGAAGACTCTTCTTTCACTTATGGAGATAGAGGAATACAAGGACATGCTGGCAAAGAACCTTTCAGGGGGAATGGGCAGGAGGCTGGATATTGCTTGTGCACTTATCCATGACCCAAAAGTCCTTATTCTGGACGAGCCAACGTCAGACCTTGACCCTGTGCTCAGGAACCATATATGGAAGCTTATCCAAAAGATAAACAAAAAAGGGACATCTGTAATTCTTTCAAGCCACCACTTGAGGGAAATAGAGCTTTTGTGCAACAGGGTGGCCATACTTCAGAATGGAAAAATAATTGATGTAGGCACAACAGACGAGATCAAGTCCAAGTTCTCCAAAAATGAGGAAATACATATTGAAAGCTTTCCAGGAAACTATGAAGAGCTTTCAAAAATTTCTGATCCGAACATTGCAAATGTTGAGAACAAGAAAAATGAGTTGGTTATATATACGCAAAAGCCAGCCAAAGTTCTCAAACTGGTTCTTAACAGGATGGACAATCTGAAAGAAAAGATAATAGAGATAAAGGTCAACAAGCCAAGCCTGGATGACGTGTTTTTCTCGCTCACAGCAAAAAAAGAAGCCCATGAAGAGGAAAAACGAGGCAGCAGCAAAAAATGAAAATTTTCAGGATAATAAAAAAGAACTTTAAGCTTTTGCTGAGATCAAAGATTACTGCAATAGTAGTTGTGATAGCGCCTCTTTTGATAATACTTCTGGCAGGAGTTGCATTTAACAATAAGGACTCCGAGTCAGACCTTATAGTGGGAATATATCTTCAGAAGAATACAACTCTTTCTGCTTCTTTTATGGCCCAGCTGGAGAACAGCTCTTTTGAAATAACCCATTTTTCTTCTGAGCAGGAATGCAAAGACGCAATAAAGCAGTCCAATATTCAGGCCTGCATGGTTTTTCCAGAGGACTTTGAGATAATGCAGGATAGGCAGGCAGAGCTTTTTGTGTATGCAGACTATTCCAGGACAAATTTTGTTTTTTATCTTGTTGAATCCATATCAAAATCATTAAATACAAAAACATCAGAGCTTAGTGTAGGGCTTACAACCCAGATACTCGACGCTCTGGATAATGCAAAGCAAAAGAACTCAGAGGCTAGCCTCAAGCTGGTACAGATGAAGAGCTCTTTGGAAGAGCTTGAAAACTCCGCAGATACTCTCAAATCAAAACTTGACGCTATAAATGCAGAGAAGGAAAATGTGGGAATAACAGACATAAGCAGTTCTTTAGTAAACCTAAAAAGCGACATTGATGATCTGAAGCAAGATGGTGTAGATGCAGTGGGAATAGCCATAGAGGCAGGCGAAGCTGCACTTGATGAATACCCTGATATTTCAGACTGGGGAAACAATAACGAAACTTACAACATACTGATAGATGCCAGAGACCTTAATGACTCATTGATTGTAAAAACCCATAATGAGTCAATAAAAGAGATAAATGAAATGCTTGCAACAATTGACGCAGCATCGGAAGCAGTCAAAAAAATTGAGGATAAGCTTGCAAAAGTGAAGGACTTCAAAACTTCAGGCTCTACAGATCTTTCATCGATAAAAACAAAGCTCACTTCCCTGAAGTCAGATGCAGAAGCCATAAAGTCGAGCCTTGAAGGAGTCAACCAGCAGATTTCCAGCCTGTCAATAACTTCTGCAGAGCGAATTGTCAACCCTATAAAAACAAACCTTCAGCCTGTTGTCACAGAGACCAACAACATAAACTATATGTTCCCGTATCTTATAATGCTCATAACTATGTTTGTATGCATTCTTTTATCAAGCACAACAATAATCATGGAGAAAAAATCCAAGGCTTACTTCAGGAACTTCACAACGCCAACTTCAGACCTAGTTTTTATCATCTCCACATACCTTACAAATATCATAATAGTTGTCTTGCAGCTTTTTGTGCTTTTTGTGCTTGCAAAATTTGCACTGGGCATACCAATAATAAACAATCTGCACTTTTCAATACTTGCATTGTTTATAGGCATTACTCTTTTCACAGCAATAGGTATGGGGATTGGCTACTGGTTCTCAAGCCAGGAGGCTGCAATAATGCTCTCAATGTCAGTTGCAAGCATATTCATCCTGGTGTCCAACCTCATACTGCCCTTGGAAGTGATGCCTGCAACAATACAGGCAATTGCAGGATACAACCCATATGTGATGCTCTCAGAGCTTTTGAGGCAGCTCATAATCTTCAACATAATACCAAACACAATAGCATTTACTATGGTGATACTGGCCAGTGCAGCCATACTTATATTCCTTATTATTATTCTTATACAAAAAGTCTCTAAGCTTGCGTACTTCAAAAAGCTCCCCCACACAAAAAAGCAGAAGCTGGACAAAAGGAAAGAGGTCAGGCACAAAAATGCTTTCAAGCTCTATGAACGGACCATTGAAAACCAGATAGACCTTCTTAATGAGCTGAAAAAAATGGATGATGAAACCTTTGCCACCTATGTGAGCAAGGACAAGAATGATTTCTATAACTGGGCAAAGTATGTGCTCAAGGACAAGAAGCTTGCAAACAAGCTGAAAGTAAGGACAAGGCAGGAAATGATTGGCGCAATAGAGCAGCAATAAATGAAAGAAGCATAGGTCTGCTCCGTAAACAATAAAAACCCCTCCTGATTACTATAGCTAATAATGGACAAAGGGTTTCAGTTTATGCGGTTTGGTGTCATGAGCATTTTGGGTGCTGCAGGAATGTACTTTTTCAGGGATTCAGCTATGTTTAACATTGCAGCCCTGCTCTTTATAGTTGCTACGTTTATCTTTGCCGCAGTGCTGATAATTCCTGACAAATATGGAAACAGGCACATTGCCAGGAGGATATGATGGGTTGGTTTGTTGCGGCTGTTTCAGGGACTCCAGGAACAGGAAAGACTGCTCTTTCAAAGCTTCTCGCAAAAAAATTTAATCTTTGTTATTTTGATGTCAACAATTTCATAAAAAAAAATGGGTTGGCAGAAAAATTTGACAAAGAGATGCGCTGCTGGGTTGTTAATGAGGTAATTCTGGCCAAGAAACTTTCTCAGGAGATTGTGCGCATTGAAAAGCTCCAGCCTGCAATACTGATGGATAAGAAAGACTTTTTTGCAAGAATAAATAAATTTCTCAACACAAAAAAAAATCCAGGAACAATTAAAGGCAGAAAAAATGTTTCAAAAAAGCAAATATTTGCAGGATTAGTTATTGATTCACATCTAAGCCACTATTTGCCAAGAAAAATTGTGGATTTATGCATAATAACCAAGACTAGCCTGAAAACACTTCAAAAAAGGCTCAAAAAAAGGAGATATTCTAAAAAAAAAATAAGAAAAAATCTCGAAGCAGAGGCGTTTGACACCTGCTATGAAGAGGCGCTCCACAAAAATCACAAAATAATTGTTTACAATAATTAAGATGGATAAAACAAAAGCCAAAAGAATTGTGGAGATTCTTTACAAAGAATATCCTGAAGCAAAAACCTCTTTGAATTACAGGCATCCAATGGACCTGCTTGTTGCAACAATACTTTCTGCCCAGTGCACAGATGCAAGGGTTAATATTGTAACAAAGGAATTGTTCAAAAAATACAAGACACCTAAGGAATATGCTAATGCAAATCTAAAAACCTTTGAACAGGAAATAAAGAGTACTGGTTTTTACAGGAACAAGGCCAAAAACATTATTCTTGCTGCAAAGATAATCCAGCAAAAGCACAAAGGAATAATTCCTCTTTCAATGGATGAGCTTATTGCATTGCCTGGCATTGGCAGAAAGACTGCCAACGTCATAATAAGCAATGTGACTGGCAAGCACGAAGGAATAGTTGTTGATACACACGTAAAAAGGCTGTCTTACAGAATTGGATTTACTGAAAACAAGCAGCCTGAAAAAATAGAAAAAGATCTTGTAAATCTTTTTGAAAAAAAAGACTGGGGATTCCTGAGCCATGCGCTTATATTCCACGGCAGGAAAATATGCACAGCCCGAAAAACCCACTGTGAAAAATGCATACTTAATAAGCAGTGCAGGAGCGCTTTTAAGGTTTAGAAAATTTATTGAAAATTTCGACTAAAAGGAAAAATTTCTATGGGTTGAATATCACAGAGTGCAGCAATCTTTGATTGCTCTGCACCTCGACCTTTAGGTTGAGGATAGGGCGAACCTATCAGTAATCAGGTGCATTTTTGTTATTTATATTTCTATCCTATTTTTAAAAATATCAAATTTTTCAAACTTTGCATTTTGTACTCTTGTTTCAAGCCCAGGGTCATTACCTCTTCTTTCAAAAAAGCGCCTCTGCTCGTGCATTATGTCTTTATGAGGATCTATTGAGTCACTTTCAATTTCTTTTGCTAGTTTTGCTCTGTCAATAGCGACATATCTGAATTTTAATTCCCCTCTTGACATTGAAAAGTATAAAATCTCAGCTATGTTGTCAAGGTAAAGTGTATCTTCTGGTCTTATTTTGTTTAGCCTGCTGAAATCAATTGCTAAATCAAAAGCAGCAGAATCATCTGAGGCAAGAAATTTGTAACATGACCAGTCTTTCATGATATTATATGAGTATTTTGTTACATGCCCTGTCTTACCATTTTTTACAATGTACT
Organism: Nanobdellota archaeon; assembly: GCA_041305085.1. Lineage (GTDB taxonomy): Archaea > Nanobdellota > Nanobdellia > Woesearchaeales > UBA9642 > SURF-58. The sequence continues at coordinate 25,187 of JBFYMA010000022.1, forward strand.
TAGCTACGCATATTCTTCTTCTCATACTTTGTCTGAAACTTTTTTCTATATAAAAACTTTTCGGGAGTTAAAAATAACAGAGGAAATAAAGTCTTAGGATTTTTCTATGTTTTAGAAACTGATTCACTCCAGCGTATTATTTTCCAGCTCAACGCACTCCTTTGCTATCTCCAGCTCCTCGTTTGTAGGAATTACCATGACCTTGATTTTGGAATCATCACTGCTTATGATTTTTTTGTTCGCTTTGTTTTTTTGGCTGTTCAGCTTTAGCCCTGCAAAAGCCAGCGCTTCACAGACTTGTTCTCTGATATACCATGCATTTTCTCCAATGCCTCCTGTAAACACGAGCGCATCCATCCCGTGAAGTATGGTCATGTAGCCGCCTATAAACAGAGTTATCCTGTAGGCCAGCATGTCAAGTGCTAGCTGGGCCATCTTGTTGCCATTTAATGAAGCTTCTCTTAGATCCCTTACATCGCTGGAAAGGCCTGCTATGCCCTTAAGTCCAGAACTTTTGTTAAGAAGATTTTCCATCTTTTCTATCGAGTAGTGCTTTTTTATCAGGAAAAGGACAATTTCAGGGTCTATTTCCCCGCTTCTGGTTCCCATAATCAACCCATCCAGCGGAGTAAAGCCCATGCTTGTATCGATGCTTTCACCATCTTTTATTGCAGTTATAGAGCTACCGTTTCCTAGATGGCAGACAATCATTTCGTGGCTTTCTTTTTCAAGAATGTCTGAAGCCTTTCCTGCAACGTACCGGGTGCTTATGCCGTGAAAGCCATACTTTCTTATGCCATATTTTTCATAGAGCTCGTAAGGGATGCCATAAAGAAATGCCTGCTTGGGAATTGTTGAATGGAACGCTGTGTCAAAAACTGCAACCTGTTTTTTGTCTGGAAGAATTTTTCTGCATGCATTGATTCCTGCAAGGTTTGCAGGGTTGTGCAGCGGAGCAAACTCTGAAAATTTTTTTATTTCCCTGATAACCTCTTCTGTTATGAAAACAGGCTTTGAAAACTCTTCTCCTCCATGAACAACTCTGTGCCCTATCAGGGAGATGTCATTAAACGAGGAGATTATTTTGAATGAGATAAGCGCCTTTAGCGCAAGGGCGACAGCTTCTTCGTGGCTTTTTACAAAAATACTTTTTTTTATGTCCTGCCCGTGCGCACTCACCTGCAGAAAGCATTTTGGTGTTCCTATTGAATCAAAAACCCCCTTTATAAGCTGGCTTTCTGTCTGTGAATCGATGAGCTGAAACTTTAGCGAGCTGCTGCCTGCATTCAGAACAAGAATTTTGAGGCTTCTGTAATTTTGCAGTATTATCAAAAAGTGCTTTTTGTCATAAATATTTTTTATTTCATGCGCAAGCTCGTACATCTTAAGAACATCTTTTATCCAGTTGTAGAAATCGTTCTTTTTATCGTTTACGTGATGGGTAAACACAGAGTCGTTCATGCTCTTTATGCTTTCTATGAGCCCTTCAAACGAACTTATCTCTGTGCCATCAATTACTCTGAAAAAACTTTGCTTGTCCATCTACAACCCCTTTTTTTTTTGACAATTTACTCGTAAAGCGCTTCAAACGCAGTGATGCCTGCAATGTTGAAAATGTCCTGAACGCTTGCTCCCCTGCTCATGTCATTGACGGGCTTTTTCAGGCCCTGCAGCAGTGGTCCCAGGGCGGTGAAGCCCCCAAGCCTTTCTGCAATTTTATATGAGATGTTGCCTGAGTTCAGGTCTGGAAAGATGAAAATGTTTGCCTTTCCGTTGAGAGTGCTTTTCTTTTTTTTGGATATTTCAGGGATTATGGCTGCATCAAACTGCACTTCACCATCAATTGCAAGAGATGGGTTTTTGGCCTGTGCTATTTCTGTGGCTTTTTTTACTTTGTCAACCATTTCATGCTTTGCAGAGCCCTTTGTTGAAAACGAAAGCATTGCCACTTTTGGGGAAATGCTGAACATTTTTGCTGTTTCTGCAGTTGTTAGTGCGATTTCTGCAAGCTCTTCTGCTGAAGGGCTTATCACAAGCCCGCAGTCAGAAAAAAAGTATTCTATATTGTTCTTTATCATAAGAAAATAGCTTGAAGCCCTCTCACCTTTTGTTCCAACAATGTGAAATGCGGGCAGAAAGGGCTTTGTAGAGCTGTTGTACCCTGAAACCATGCCGTCAACCAATCCATTTCTTAAAAGCATTGCGCCAAAATAATTGCTTTGCAGAACAGTTTCCCTAGCTTTTTCAGGGGTCATTTCTTTGCGCTTTCTCAACTCAAAATACTGGTCTGCAAAGCTTTCAGTGTTTTGGTCATACAAAGGATCCCTTATCTCAAACTTGTCCATGCTTATCCTGTTTTTTTTGCAGAGCTGTTCAATTGTGGGCCTATAGCCAACAAAATAAGGAATTGCAAGTCCCTGCTTCACAAGCATTGCTCCTGCCTTCAGAACATTTGGCTCGTGGCCGTCAGGAAAAACAATCCTGAGATTCTTTCCCTTAATCCTTTTTTGTATTTTTTGGAGTATTTTCATTTTTTCTAAGTTTTTTGTAAGCCACAAATATGACTATTACAAGCTCGACAAGTATTATTATTGGCCTCATAACTCGTTCTGCATCGCTGAAATAAATAACAGTGCCTATGAACAGGGTTAACAGGCCGCCAAACATAAATCCTGTTGATACTATGTCATTTACCTTGCTTTTGGCTGTGGGAAAATAAAGCCCTCCTATTATTGCCAAAAGGCCCAATATTGCTGAATAAAGGAAAATGTAAAAGTTGAAATTTTTCTGGGAATTATCATAGTCCTTGCTGCATGTGTTGCAGTAATGAGAGAATGTGCACCCGTTTTCATCATATTCATATTCTGTAAATCCTCCTGAGTTCCAGCATGCCTGCTCTTCCTGTGCAGGAACAGAATAGTTCTGGCAGGAGCTTCTGCTGTCAACAGCTTTTATAGGAAGCCCTCTGGAGCAGAAGTCTTCATAGTCTGGCTTGTCATGGATTGCGTAAACAAGGCTGAAAACAAACACAGAGAACAGGATGGTAATAGCCAGCCCTATGATGATGTTCTTGAAGTCTGCCATAAAACAGGATTAAGGGGCTTTGTTTAAATATTTAGTGGTTAACTTCTAGATATAGCCTCTCTTCCAATACCTTATGATTTCCATTAGTTCAGATACTGATAGGCTTTCATTGAACCAGTTGTTTATACACTCAAAAAGCTCAGTGTTATCTATCATTTGGTTGCAGTCTTGGTCTATTGCACTGTTACAAGCTATGCAATTTCCTGAACCGTCACATACATTGCTGCCTGTACATGACTCATCCTGCTGGCCAAACAGCACAGGAATTTGCTGGCATCCATTGCTGCACACAGGCTCATAGCATAAGTTGTCAGGGCACAAGTAATCATAATTTGAGCAGTTGTCTCCTGCATCGCAGCTGTTGTCTGTGCAGGGCCCTGTTGGCTGTGAAACAAAGTCATAGATGCTGTCAACTATGAACTGGGCAAAAAGAGGGCCTGCAGCGTTGTTTCCTGCATCATTTGGATGAGAAGATAATGTGCCAACATACTCATCAGCCAAAAAATTGTCAGGTCCGACAGTAATACTCCTGTAATCAAAAATGTAAATGTTGGGATGAGTTTTGCCGTCTTCTGTAAGAAACTCATTTTTCATCCATTCTGAAAACTGCGTTGCGCGTAAAGCATTTGAAGCATTTGTTTCAGACTCTCTTCTCGGAGGAAGAGTCCAGAGGATAAAAATATTGTCAGGATAGCTGTCCATTAAGTCCCTCAAAGCCCTGTACTGGAGCTTGTAGTTTTCTATTGATTTTCTGTTTGATGAAATGTCTGGGCTTCCTGTGTCTGCCAGAACGTCAGAGCTGGGATAGCAGTGCTTGTAGATAATTACATCATAATTGCTCGTTAAATAGTCCATGCATACCATGTCAGGGTCAGAATTGGTGCATTCTCCGTTAATCCAAAGGTTCCAGTAATCATAGGGATAGTTTGACCAGTTATAAGGTGTGCTTGGATAATATTTGTGGCTTATCTGAAAGCTTGTGCTGTGTGCTGAGTTGTATTCTGAAAACCATGCTGGAACGCTCTTGGCTGGATAAGTGTAAACCCCGTTTCCTGTGGAATGGTGAAGGAAATGAATTTTCTGGAAATCATCAATTGTGTACGCAGATGTAATGCTGGCAAAAATCATTGCGCTGCAGAGCAGTGTAAAAAATATGAGGATTGTGGAAAAAGAGCTTTTTTTTAACATTGTTACAATTATTTTATTTTTTATATATAAATGTTTTCAACACAACTCTTTAAGAATTATTCCACAGTAACGCTTTTGGCAAGGTTTCTGGGCTTATCAGGATCCAACCCTTTAAGAACTGCAATATGATAAGCAAGCAGCTGCAGGGGTATTATGTTTATAATCGGAGAGAGAAAGTCTAGTGTTTCCGGGACATAGATAACTTTGTTTGAGAGCTTTTCAACCAGTTCATCCTTTTGGGAGACAATACTGATGATTATTCCTTTTCTTGCTCTTACTTCCTGCATATTGCTAAGAATTTTTTCATAGGTTCCGTTTCTTGAGGCAATGAAAACAACAGGCATGTTCTGGTCTATAAGCGCTATTGGCCCGTGCTTCATCTCTGCAGCAGGATAACCCTCTGCATGTATGTAGCTGATTTCCTTTAGCTTTAGGGCTCCTTCAAGCGCTGTTGGAAAATTTATTCCTCTGCCCAAAAAAAGAAAATTGTTTGCTTTATAGAATTCTTTTGCAATTTCTTTTATTCTGTTTGTAAAGTTTTCCTGGAGTATGCTTTCGACCTTTCCAGGCAGTGCTTCCAGCTCCTTGAAAAGTTTTTCATAATGCTTGCTGCCTATTTTTCCTGTAACATTTGCTATCCTCAAAGTTAAGAGCAGCAGTGCAAGTATCTGGCCTGTGAAAGCCTTAGTGCTGGCAACGCCTATCTCAGGGCCTGCGTGGATATAAACTCCTGCATCGACTTCTCTTGAGATGCTGCTTCCCACAACGTTTATTATTCCAAGGGTTTTTGAGGTTTTTTTTGCCTTTCTCAATGCTTCCAGTGTGTCTGCAGTCTCTCCAGACTGGGAGATGGCAATTACAAGGTCTGAATCACTCATTATTATTTCTGAATACCTGAATTCTGAGGCGTACTCAACACTTACAGGCAGCTTAAGAATTGATTCCATGAACTGCCTTGCAATCAACCCAGAATGCCAGCTGGTACCACACCCAAGGATTATTATCCTATTTATTTTGTTAAGGTCTATGTTTTCTCTTTCAATGGAAATCTTTATTCCGTCTTTTTTCAGCCTTCCCCTGAGGCAGTTCTGCAAGGATTTTGGCTGCTCAAAAATTTCCTTGAGCATGAAGTGGTCAAAGCCAGACTTTTCTATTGCTTTTATATCCCAGCTTATCTTTTCAATCTTTGGAGCAAAGGGCTTTTCCTTTTTTCTTATCACAACACCTTTTTTTGTAATAGTGCAAAAGTCCTCTCTTTCCAGCACATAGTAGTCCTTTGTAAAAGGAGCAATTGCTGCAATGTCGCTTGCAACAAAAAATTCTTTTTTGCCGTATCCAACAATAAGTGGGCTGCCTTTTCTTGCGCACACAAACATATCATCTTTTTTTGAAAGTATTACAACTCCATAGGTGCCTTCAAGAAGGTTCAGAGCCTTTTTCACAGCATCCTCAAAGATGTTGCTTTTTGCAAAATCAGCAACAAGAAATGCTATGACTTCTGAATCAGTCTGAGTGGAGAAAACAGCACCTTTTTCTGCCAAGTATTTTTTCAAAGCCTCTGCGTTTTCTATTATGCCGTTGTGGACTATGAAAAAGTTTTTCCCCTGGTCAAAGTGTGGATGTGCGTTAAGCTCGTTTGGCTCGCCATGGGTAGCCCATCTTGTGTGGGCAATGCCTGAATTGCCTTGTATTTTCACATTTTTTATGGATTCTGCAAGAAACGAAACTTTGCCAGGCTTTTTTATGCAGGTTATTTGCTGGCTGTTTTTTACAGCAATGCCCGCACTGTCGTAGCCCCTGTACTCCATCCTTTGCAGGCCCTGGATAAGAATTTCTGCTGCATTTCTATGGCCGACATAGCCGAAAATCCCGCACATAGCTATTCTAAGAATTGGCTTGTTTTTAAATATTTATCACTTGCATTCTATACTGAAAATTAACAACGTTTAAAAAGGGTTATTTTGAAATCCTCCACAGCCATTCAAAATATTTTTTGAATGAATCTGCTAGTTCTTTGCTTTCTATGAGTATTATAAAAGGTATTTCGTTTTTGGTAACACAATAAAAGTTTATGCTGTTGCCGTATATGTTTATGACTGTTGGAGTCTGGATTGTTTTTGGAAGGTATTTTATTTTGGTGAAAGGCATTGCTGAAAGTGCCTTGCCTCTTTTTTTTGCTGTAGAATTGTTGGTAAGAAGTCCCCTTACTTTTATTTTCAGCTTTATTCTTTCTTTGTGAAACTGCTCCAAAAAGTATGGTATTGTTTTATATGTTTCTCCTCCAGAGCTTAGAGAAAGCCATTCTTTGGGCTTTGACCTAATTATATCTTCAAGAACTGATTTTATTCCCTGCTTTCCTTTGAATATTTTTACTTCAAGGGTTGACTGAAATTTTGACAGCTCCAGAAGGCTCGGAAGAACGTTTTGTATTTTTTGCTCTTTTTCCTTAAGTATTTCAATTAGCCTGTTTGGATTTGCAGCTTCAAAAAACTTTTTTCTTCCAACTGTAGCATAGCTCGCCAAGCCTTTCTCTATAAGTCTTTCCAGGAGGTCATAAACAACTGCCCTGTGCAAGCCTGTTTTTTGTATTATGGCAGATGCTGATGAAGATCCTAACCGAAGAAGTGCGAGATATACTTCTGCCTCTTTTTCAGTCATTCCTATTTCCTGGAGTTCTGAATTTGACATTATTTTTTGAAAGATATTCTCATATTTAAAGTTGTCGTAATATTGATTATTACAAAGTGTTATTAATAATCAGTAGTTTTTTACAATTCATGGACAGAAGTTTAATAAATAGAACTTTCATAAACGGTACAGGTGTATGTATTCCTGATCATTTTTTGGATAGGAATACAGTTGCAAACTCTAAACTTGAAAAAGAGCTTGATATGGCAGAAGGAAGCATTGAACTTAAAACTGGAATAAGGCAAAGGGCTTGGTCATCTCTTCCAGAAAATAACTATAAATTATACACTATTGAAGAAATGGCTGCAAATGCTGCTGTTGAAGCAGTGAAGTCTTCAAAGGATTCATTGTATTCTGGAACAAGAATTAGTAGAGTTTCAAGAATAATAATTTCAAGAGACATAATTCTTACAAGAAGAGCACGTTCAGTTGGCAAGGCAATAATAGAGAAATTGTACGAGAACAAAATTTCTGTCGACAAGTGCTATTCAATAGATTTAACAAATTATTGTCCTGGATTTGTCCATGCCCTGCACATTGCTGAATTAATGGTGCGGAATGATGAGGCAGATCATGTACTTGTTGTTTCCTCGACAGATTATACTGACATAATAAATACAAACCATGCATTTAATAAACAGTTTGAAAAAAAATTTGATTTAAATGCAAAATCAGTACTACAGTACTCTCTTTCAGAGCACGAATGTTTTCAGCCTCCGAAAGATAATGCTTTTCTTTGGGGCTGCGGAGCAGGAGCAGTTGTTGTTAGCAGGGTTGGGCCTTGCGATTATGCATTTACAGGATCAGAAGACAAGATAATTGGTTATGGTGCATGGGGCGCTGGAAGAGAAAAGCATGTCCCCAGTAATACAGAAAAAGGAGTTTTTGACCAATACCTTGACAGAACATTCATGAAACACTCTTTTGGAATAGGTGAAAGTGATGATGGCAAGGCATTTGCTTCTCTAGATGGACTGAAAATATATAAGTATGCAATGACTGAAGTTCCAAAATTTATTGAACATATGCTTTCAAAATACAAAATTGACCCAAAAACTGTAAAGCTTGTGCCTCATCAGCCAAATCCAAGAATATTAAATGATTTAAGCCAAAGAATTCCCATCCCTAAAGAAAATACGATTATGAGTTGTCACAGGCTTGGCAACATGATCGGTGCATCAATACCTGTTACATATCATTTTGCAAAAGAATCAACAAAAAGACAGTACTCCCGCCCACCATATGGTATCGAAGGAACAATAAAAAAAGGAGATGTTGTCTTCTTTTGCTCTTTTGGAGACTCTTATTTGACTACAAGCGGGTTATTGTTTAAAGCAACCTAATCAAACATACTTCTCCATGTCCTGGGAGATGTCTTCTTTGTTGATGGGGTAGTCGATCAGCGCTTTGCCGCCCTGGAGCGCTATGCAGTTTTCTTCGTAGGTTTTTCTTTCATGCTTATAGAATATGCCTATGGGCACTTTTTCTCCGAACTCTTCAGCCTTTTTCAGAGCTGATTCTTTGCTTGTAATATCATGCCCTTGATCCTGTAGTTTGTAAACTCTTTCCTTCCAGAACTGGAATGTGTTGTGGTGGTTGAATGTTACGCAGGGCTGGAATATGTCTATGAGCGCAAAGCCCTTGTGCTTTATGGCTTCCATCATCAGCCATTTTAAGTGCTGTATGTCCCCTGCATACCCTCTTGCAACAAAGCTTGCACCTGAAGCAATTGCGACGCTTATGGGGTTGAATGGGACTTCATAGTTTCCCTGAGGGCTGGTTTTGGTTATTATGCCTTGTTCGGTTGTTGGGCTGGTCTGGTTTTTTGTGAGTGCATAAAGAAGGTTGTCGTGCACAAAATAGCTTATGTTTATGTTTCGTTTGCAGGCGTGTATAAAGTGCTGCAGTCCTTCTCCATAGCCGTCTCCGTCTCCTCCTGCACTTACCACAGTAAGTCTTGGATTGGTAAGCTTTATCCCTTCAGCAACTGGAATGCCTCTGCCGTGTATTGAGTTGAACCCTATTGTTTTTACCCAGTAAGGGATTTTGCTGGAGCAGCCGATTCCTGAAGTAAGCACAAATTCATCTCTTGGTATTCCAAGTTCCATGACTGCCATTTTAATTGCAGTCAGTATGCCGAAGTTTCCGCAGCCAGGGCACCAATTATTGTCTTTGCACGCCCTGTCAAGGTCTTTGAGTGTTATTTTTTGCTCCATTTTTTATTTTCCCAGCAGTTGTTTTGCCTTGTCATATATTTCTTCAGGATAAAATGCCCTTCCGTCGTATTTCAAAAATGTGTCAAGCTTGTGGCCTGTGAATTCCCTTATTATTCCTGCAAGCTGCCCAGTAAAATTGTTTTCAACAACTATTGACTTTTTGAAATTCCTGAAATAGCTGCTGAACTCCTGCTCTGGGAAAGGATAGATATAGGTTATCTGCAAAAAGTTTACTTTGAGGCCTTCTTTTTCCAGCCACTTCATTGCCTCAAGTATAGGCCCTTTGGTTGAGCCCCAGGAAACAATTGAAATGTCTGCATCTTTTGGCCCGTATAATTTTGGCTTGGGAATATCTTTTTTTGCGTATTCCAGCTTTCTGAAGCGCTTGTTCATCTGCTGGTTTCTTACTTCTATTGACTCATCAAATACGCCAGTTTCATCGTGCTCATCGCTTGTAACCATAAATATTGCTTTTTGGCCTGGAACAGCTCTTGGGCTGACACCTGTTTCAGTATTCTTGAACCGTTTATAATTGCTGCCCATACTTGCAGCTTCCTGGTCTGTAAGATAATCCCTTTCACGAACCTTTATTTTGTGCTGGTCAAAAAAAGGAACAGTTATTTCGCTGCCTCCAAGGTATTTGTCAGTTATTATTATTACAGGAAGATGGTATTTGTATGCAAGGTTAAAGGCATTTATTGTTTCATAGAAGGACTCTTCCATATCTCCTGGAGCAAGAATAATCCTGGGAAACTCCCCGTGGGATGCATTGAGCGCAAACTTCAGGTCAGACTGCTCTGTCCAGGTTGGGATTCCTGTTGAAGGCCCTCCCCTTGTTGCCAGAACAATAACCAAAGGAGTCTCTGTTATGCCAATCATTCCCAGTGTTTCACTCATAAGCGCAAACCCTCCTCCAGAAGTGGCTGTCATAGCCCTTGCCCCTGCAAAGCTCGCCCCGACTGCGTGGTTTATGGCGCTTATCTCGTCCTCTGTCTGCTTCATTATGAGATTGTGGGATTTTTCCCTGTTAACCATCTCTATCATTATTGAGGTTGCAGGAGTCATTGGGTATGCTGACATAAACTTGCAGCCTGCTTTTATTGCTCCCAATGCTATGCATGAGTTTCCTGTTATGAGCATCTGCTTCTTTTTTTTGTCAAGAACTTCCATCTTTGTTTTAAACCTGACATTGTTATAGTTTTTCTTTACATAGTTGTATCCTTCCATGAAAAGTTTTGTGTTTTCCTCAATTATTTCTTCGCCTTTTTTTGCAAATTCTTTTTCAAGGATTTCTGTAAACATTGTGGTGTCATAGTCGAGTATTGCAGTACTTGCCCCTAATGCTACTATGTTTCGCATTATGGGCTCGCCCTTGTTTTCCCTGACAATCTTTTTTATAGGAACAGAAAAAAGCTGAATATTTTTGAAAGGCTTTACATCGACTGTTTCAGGGTCAAAGATTATTGCCCCGTCATCTGTAACCTCTGATGCGTTTTCTTTTATTGTGTTCTGGTTCAATGCCACAAGTATGTCAATAGGCCTTATCTGGGAGTGTATCTGCTCATCCTCAGCCCTTACATGAAATGTGTTGTGACCGCCCCTTATCAATGAAGGATATTCTGTATAGCAGAAGACATTGTAGCCTGCTCTTGAGAATGCTTTGGCAAATATTGTGCCTGATTCCATGATGCCATAGCCTGCTTCTCCTCCAATCTTCCAAGAAACCTTGTTTTTCGCCATACACACCCCTTTTTAACTGTTTGAGGGAATATTATTATTTATAAACTTTGCGGATGTTAATGCTGTGTCCCGAAAGTGTGTTGAGCCAGCAGAATAAGTTGTGGCAGGCTAGTTTGCCACAGACTTCTATACAGATGGTTCAGGCTTTTTGAGAGCTTACGCTACTTCCGTATTTGCGTTTGGTTGCGCCAAACACTGCTTCGATAAGGCTTCTCCGATTGTAGGTTTTTTGTCTGAATGCTTTGTGCATCTTTTTTCTGAAAAAACCCTTTTTTGCATTCTTTTTCTTAGGAATCATGAGCAAGATTCCTTGCTCATGTGCTTGTTTGTAGAATTTTTCGGAGACGTAATCTTTGTCTGCTACAAGAATCCGTAGATTGCTTTGCCTTATGAGCTGGTATGCATCTTTAAGGTCGTGTGCGGGTAGCACACGAACCCTGGCGGCACAAAACTTTTTGTGCCGCGTGTCAAAAGCAGCATTCAACTTAATAGGCACTTTTGGCATTTTACCATCAATACACTTCAAGTAGTGATAGCTAGGGTTTATCCTAGACAAACCCGTTGCGTCAAGCGCAACAATGCGCACTTGCCTGCTTGTTGCCTTAATTACTTGCTGCCAAAAACGAATATCAAGCTTTGCAGCTGTGCGTTGCAAAAATGATTTTGTTGGGCAAGTAAAACCCAACAAGTCACACAACTGCTTGACTCTCCGATAAGAGAGTCTACAACAGAAACGTATCAATAACGCACATATGTACTCGTACAACTCATACATCTTTGGCCCGAAATGGTGCAGCCATCTCGGACAGCCTAAGCGTTTGAGCAAACGCTTAACTTTATATACTAATTTTGCTTGTTTCTCCATTGGTAGACACCTGCGTTGTCCACCCCTCAGACAGCCTTACTGCTGTTTGAGGTTATAATCCTTTAGAAAAATCAGAGTCTCGGGACAGAGCATATATATCCATTAAGTATTTAAATATTGCAAATTTTTGTGTTGTAATAACAAAAATTTCGACATGAAGGTCGGGCATTCAACCCATAGAAATTTCTCCTTTTAGTCGAAATTTTCAATAAATAAAATGGAATCAAAAAATTGCAGGATAAAAATCATTAACGTTGTAGGCGCAAGACCTAATTTTGTCAAAATTGCACCTATTATGAGGGAGCTAAGAAACCATAGTTTTTTTGAACCAATACTTGTACATACCGGACAGCACTACACAAAATCCATGAACGAGTATTTTTTTGAAGATTTGGGAATACCTAATCCTGATTACTCTTTGGGTGTGGGGTCAGGCTCTCATGCTGTCCAGACAGCAAAAATAATGACTGAGTTTGAAAAAGTGTGCCTTTCTGAAAAACCTGATCTCGTACTGGTAGTTGGTGATGTTAATTCAACAATAGCATGCGCACTGGTTGCAAAAAAGCTTCACATAAATGTTGTGCATGTAGAAGCAGGATTGAGAAGTTTTGACAGAGAAATGCCTGAAGAAATCAACAGAATATTAACAGATTCCATCTCTGACTTGCTTTTTGTGACAGAGATTTCAGGGATTCAAAATCTAAAAAATGAAGGGGTTTCTGAAGATAAAATGTTTATGGTTGGAAACGTAATGATTGACTCCCTTGTTCACAGCATTAAAAAAATAAGAAATGGGAAGTATTTTAAAAAATTTGGAGTAGACCCAAAAAAATATTTTGTACTAACTCTTCACAGGCCGAGCAATGTTGACAAAAAAGAAAACATTTTGTCCCTTCTTGATGCCATCAGCAAAATACAAAAAAATGTAAAAATTGTTTTTCCTATTCACCCCAGAACTCTGAAATCACTAAAGGAAAAAAACATTCTGGAATCAGTAAAAAAAATGCAAAACCTAATAATTTGCGAACCACTAAACTATATTGGCTTTTTGTCATTGGTCTATTACTCGAGAGGTGTCCTGACAGATTCGGGAGGGATCCAGGAGGAAACAACATATTTCAAGATTCCTTGTATAACAATCAGGGAAAACACAGAAAGACCTTCAACAACAAAAACAGGAAGCAATATTTTGGTAGGTACTAATCCTGAAAGAATCGTTGAGGAAGCAAAAAAAGTTCTGGAAAATAAAAAATTTGAATCAGGGATACCTGAATTTTGGGATGGAAAAACCGCAAAAAGAATCGTTCAGATATTATCAGAGCGTTTGAAAAATGGCAGTTAAAATAATCATTGTTGTGTTGGCTCCTGCAAAAGGAATTGGTGGAGGAAACAGAAAATTCAAAATTTATTATGACAATTTTGATAAAAAATACTTTAACAAATATTATGTTTTTCTTGACAAAAACCCCAGAGCTTTTAAAAAAAACAAAGACGGTACATTCAACATAGGACTTGAAAAGTTACAACAATTTTTGGACAAAAAAAAGGCAGATTTTTTTTTTAGTGGGGAAAAAATTCCTGAAAAATTTTATAACGAAATTAAAAAAAAGTGCTTTTCCATAATTAATGTAAATTTCACATATCTTTATTCTAAAGACTCTAAGGATATAAACATTATCATAAGCAAGACAGACTATTTAAAGATAAAGCTTATTAACAAAAAAATCCAGAACGCATATGTAGTATACAATCCCATAGATGTAAAAAAATGGGAATCTTTAAGAAATAATAGTCAAGGAAAGTATAAAAACTATTTTAAAAACAAAAAAATAAAATTAATTGTTGGTAGACTGGCCAGAGCAGAGCCCAGCAAATGGAATTATTTGATTATTAAAACACTTCTGCAAATGCAAAAAAGAAAGATATATGATTACGGATTTGTATTTGCAGGCATGACTGCATTATACAGAAAAACATTGCAGCTTTTCTTGGGAAGAAAAATGCTTGAAAACATCCTGTTTCTTCCCGAACTCAAAAAAGATGAAGACTTATCCAATTTTTATAACTCTATAGATCTTTTTTGGCAAACGTCCTTAATTGGCGAAAGCTTTGGAAACGTTATTGCAGAAGCTTTTTACTTCAAGGTTCCAGTAATAACTGATTATAAAAGATTTGTGAGAAAAAATAAAAGAATAGACTTTTGGAGATATGATGCCCAGATAGAACTGGTGGATGATGGAAAAAATGGAAAATACTGCAACTATCCACAAAAAGTTATACAATTTTTGCAAAATACAAACTCTAAAAAACTTAAAAAAATGGGGGAAAATGGACTAAAAAAAACAAGATCTAAATATGATGTCAGGGACACATGCAAAACTTTTGCAAAAATATGCTATGAATACCTGAGAAAAGCCAAAAAAATTCCCAAAGATCCAAAATTTGAAGCCATCAAAAAAAAGCCTTCAGAAAAAGAATTAGATGATTATGAAAAAGAGTATTTTAAGAGAATAAGTTATGCTGTAAAGATTAACAAAATAAAACAAAACGAAAAAAGGACTTACAAAATCCAGGAATGGTTCTGGAAAAAAATAGAGTTGTTATATGTTGTAGTAAGAAAAGTTTGCAAAAAGCTCAAAATAGAATTGGAAAAGATGTAAAATGTGTGGAATTTCAGGAATGGTTTTAGGAAATGGACAGGTTTCAGAAGATGTTCTGGAAGAAAATAACAATATAATGAAGCACAGGGGTCCTGATGATTCAGGAATATGGATTTCTAAAGACAAAAAAACAGGATTTTCCCATTCAAGGCTTTCAATCGTAGATCTTGATAAGAGATCAAAACAACCAATGATTTTTGAAAATGAAAAAATTGTCATCATTTTCAATGGAGAAATATATAACTATGTTGAGCTAAGAAAAAAACTTCAAAAAAAATACAAATTCAGAACAACATCTGACACAGAAGTTTTGGGTTATTTGTATATTGAAAAAGGAGTGAAGCTCTTAGACGAGATAGAGGGAATGTTTGCATTCGCAATTTATGAGAAAGAACAAAATAAGACTTTTATTGCAAGAGATTTTATAGGACAAAAACCACTCATCTACTGCCAAGATAAGGAAGGGTTTTTTTTTGGCTCAGAAATACCTGTCATTCTCAACAGCAACCCTAAACTTGACAAAAAAATTGATTATGGTTCTTTAGGTGTCTTTCTAACTCCAAATTTCAGCCACATACCTGCACCATTCACTATCTTCAAAAATATCAAAAAGCTGGAGCCATCACATTACATAATAGTGAAACAAGGAAATATTATTGAAAAAAAGCAGTATTACAAACTTCAAAAGAAAAAATTAAAAAAAAGAAACGAAGCTGATTTTATTTGCAGAAAAGTTAACTGGATGAAGCCTCTGGACGTCAAATATGCCTCTTTCCTTTCGGGAGGTAATGATTCCTCACTTGTTTGCAGCTGTCTTGAAAAAGAAGCTGAAAAAAAAGTAGAGGTATATACGTTAAAGGTGGGAAATACTGATAAGGATTTTGAAAGAGCCAAATATGTTGCGAAAACACTGCATTTAAAACACAGCACAACAAATTTTAACTTTGAAAATTTTTTGAATAGTTTGGAAGACCAGATAAAAAACTTTGGCGAGCCTTATTACCACATCACTTCTGTTTATGCAGACTATATTCTGAATATGGTTGCAAAAAAATACAAAGTTTTGTTTTCAGGCGCGGGAGGGGATGAAGTCTATTACGGGTATGACAACATCCAGTTTATTTTGATTGACTTTTTCCTTAAATCAAAAAAAATAATTCCAAATTTTTTGTTTAAAGTTTTTCTGCCAAAAAAATATTCCTTTTTGCACGATGCAAACCATCAAAATTTCAAAGAAAAGTATTACAGCCACTGCTTTAACAGAACAAAAAATATTTTTGATTCTCAAATTGTTTGTAAAAAAACAAAAGAATACCTGAAAAAAATAAGCTCACAAATATTTATTCTCACAGATGCAAAAAATTATTTGGATATATCATACATGGCAGGAATTTATATAGAAAACAGCCATTCACTCACAATACAAAGCGATCTTGTGGGGATGAAAAACTCTGTGGAGATAAGATGTCCTTTTTTGGAAAAAAAAGTTATAGAAAGCGGATACAGTCTTCCTTTGCACAAAAAGATAAGTATTTTCAGGATAAGGGAAGGAAAAGAAGTGATAAAAAAAGCGCTTCTTAAAACTTTTTCAAAAAAATTTGTTTACTCAAAAAAAATTGGTTTTGGAGTGGAGTTCAAAGGACAAAAAAAAATACTAGAGTTGCATACAAAAAAAATAAGTAAGTACTTGAAAGATTTGGCAAAAAGAAAAGAGTTCAGCAACCTAGAAATAAGCAATATTCTTAAAAGAAAAAAAGAAAAAAAGTTTATACTTTTGATGAAGCTTTACTGCATCGAGACATGGTTTAAGGAATTTATCGACAAAAAAAATCATGATGTTAATTATTTTTTAGCACAAAAATGAGCTGAGGTGTATAAACAGACCTTATTTTGGCAGC
This sequence comes from Nanobdellota archaeon, assembly GCA_041305085.1. Taxonomy (GTDB): domain Archaea; phylum Nanobdellota; class Nanobdellia; order Woesearchaeales; family UBA9642; genus SURF-58. Next base: position 41,526 of record JBFYMA010000022.1, read on the forward strand.
AATTTTTTCTATTGCACTTTTAAAGCTAACCCTTGGAAAATCAAAATAACAAAAATGTGCCTGATGACTGAACAGCTCGCCCTACTCCCTGCCTAAATGCAAGGTATAGATCAATCAAAGATTGCTGGCATCACTCTGTGATATTCAACCCTGCGCAATTTTCAATAAATTTCTGGCATCCCTCTGGGACATTCAGGATGGAGTAGGATGTTAAAATCAAAACAATACAATAGCAGGAGTATAAAATACAAATAGAAAATCGTGGCAAACATAACACCTGCATTTTTTTGCTGAACTGCTTTTTATCAGAATGATTTTTGGCTGGCTGATGCCAGCATTGTGCTGAGCTGCGCTCAGAATACACCTGATTTTGTCAGGCTATGGCCTGCCATTGGAGGGTTTAGGCCGCGCAAAGCGCGGTTATTGTATTCATTCTGATCAATATTTTACAAGCCTGTAATTTTTATGATTCTTATGATTCTCATAATTCTCATAATCTCCACAATTCTTAATTCGATGCCTGAATGCTCGCAAAATTTAACACACCAAAAATTATATAAATAAAGGAGATTCACTTTGTACTATGAGGGGGGTTTGGTTCTTTGCGCTTATATTGATTCTTGTATTTGTATCTTCGTGCGTCCAGCAGTCCGAAACAGGAATAATCAAAAAGGGCGTTCAGAACGCTGTATCTTACAACAACACAAAAGACTGCCTTACCCAGAGTGGTGTGTGGAGAGATTTCTGCTATAAAGAGGTTGCCATAAATCAGGACAGTGCTGGTCTCTGCGAAAAGGCAGGCACAACAATGGATGCCTGCTATTACGGGATTGCAAAAAACAGGGTTGACGAATCTTTGTGCGCAAAAGCTGGTGGAGAGATGGACAACTGCTATTATGATGTTGCAAAAGAAAAAGAGGATGAATCAATATGCAAAAATGCAGGACTAAGAAGGGATGTGTGTTTTGAAGACATTGCATTAATGAAATCAGACGAAACAATCTGCGAAGACGCAGGCAGAAGAAGGGATGACTGTGTTGCAGGGATTGCCCAGAAAACAAATAATGACCTTTTGTGTGAGGATGCAGGCAAGAAAAAAGGCTTCTGCTATTTTATGCTTGCCCAGCAGAAAAAGGCAGAAAACCTGTGCATGAATGCAGAGGAGATGAAGGGCAACTGCTATTACAAGCTTGGAGTGCTGTTGGAGGATGCGCTGCTTTGCAACTCAACATACAGTGGAGCCTATTTCAATTTATGCTATAAGGAAGTTGCAGTTATTTTGAAAAATGAAAAATTTTGCCAGAGCGCAGGCAACAAGTCAAATGAATGCTATTGGGAGACTGCAAAAGCAAAATCTGATGAAAGAATTTGTGAATCAATAGAGGATGACCAAAAAAGCTCAGAGAGCTGCTTTTATGATTTGGGTGTTGCCAAAGAAAACATTTTAATATGCAACAGGGCAGGCTCTCAAAAGAATGCCTGCTATATCAAGGTTGCATCCAGCACAAAAGATGCCAGCATCTGCGAGCAGACGGCCAGCAAGGATTCCTGCTATGTGGCTGTTGCCCAGTCAGTAAAGGATGAGTCTTTGTGCGATAATGCAGGCAGCAAAAAAGAAGAATGCTATTTTTCTCTTGCAAAAATAAAAAAACAGAGTGACCTGTGCGCATCTACAGGGGAGAGCCAGCAGGCCTGCATGAAGCTCTTTGAAGTTGTAGAATAGGCAGATTTTAATTTTCTGATTTTGTCAAAACCTTCTTTCCAAGGCTTTCAAATTTTTCTCCGTCCAGGTATTCTCTTATCTTTGTTTTGAGATCCTCAACTTTTACTCTTATCTGGCTCTCTGTGTCCCTCTCCCTGAGGGTTACTGTATTGTCCTTCAATGAATCAAAGTCTATTGTTATGCAAAGCGCAGTGCCTTTTTCAGCTTCCCTAAGATATCTTTTGCCAATGCTTGCTGACTCATCATAGCTACACACAAACTCTTTGTTGAGCTCTGCAAAAATATTTTGGCCCATTTCAGGAAGATTGTCTTTTTTTACAAGCGGAAGTATTGCAGCTGTTACAGGACTCATGCTAGGCTTGACCCTTAAGGCTGTTTTCCCCTCATTCTTTGTCTTTATGTCATAAAAATTATCCAGAAGGCAGAAAACAGGCCTGTCTGTTCCAAAAGCAATTTCCAGCACATGTGGATGCTGCTTTTTGTTTTTATCATTAGGCACTTCAAAGCTTTTTCCTGAAAACTTTTCATGCTGTTTTAAGTCATAGTCAGTCCTGTCGTGGATGCCGCAACACTCAATCCATCCAAAGCTGTCAGTCTTTATCTCAAGGTCCCAGGCATCGTCTGCGTAAAAAGCCATTTCTTCTTTGCTGTGCTGCTTAAGCCTGATGTTTTGCTCTTTGAAGCCCATCTCCCTGAACAAGCTGTATGCTATTGTAATTGTCCAGGCATATGCATAGTTTTTGAAAAGCTTTTTTTTCAGTGCGTCTTTTACAGAAATGTTTTCCTGCTTGTCCTTTTTGTTGCTGATGAGCGGAAGAACTGTTTTTTCTATTGTTGTAATATTGTAATCCTTTTTCTGCTCTGGAAAAATAAAAAGCTGGGCCTCTGCCTGGGTAAACTCTCTCATCCTTACTATGTGCTGCCTTGGGCTTATCTCGTTTCTGTAGGCCTTCCCAATCTGGAATACTCCAAAAGGAAGCTTTTTCCTGAAAAAATCGTAATACCTGATGAATGGAAGGTATGTGGTTGTGGCTGTTTCAGGTCTTAAAAATGCTTCTGTGTCTATGCCAATAACTGTTTTGAGCATAAGGTTGTGCTTTTTTATTGTTTTTGGAAGCGTTGCCTGGCAGTTTGGGCACTTGAAATCATTATTCTTGAAAAATTCTGGATAATTAGAGATTTTTTTGCCTGGAAAAAGCTCGTTCACTATTGTTTCAATCTTGAATGAGGAATTGCACTTTCCGCACGTTGCAACATCATCTGTAAATCCTCCAAGATGGCCTGAAGCCTCCCATACCCTGCCAGGCATTATGGTTGGCAGCTCCACCTCCCAAAAATTGTGCTTTTGGAAGTGCCTTCTTATGTGCTCCTCTACCTTGTTTTTGAGCAGCTTTCCAAGAGGTGCATATGTGTAGAATCCTGACAGTCCGCCATATACTTCTGGAGAAGGCCCCCACACAAACCCTTTTTGCTGCAAAAAGCTTATCAGCTCTGATGCATTCATGGAGTTATTGAAGAAACCAGAAGTTTAAATAATTGATGGTTTGGGGATATTATTGAAAATTGCGCAGGGGTTTAATACCCCTACCTTCAGGTCGCGGGAGGAGGTTATTTGAACTATTCCCTCTCCTCTTTTTTCTTTGGTCTGCTCTTTTTCTCAAAGTACTCATTTACTATCTTCTCCATCTTTGGCTTAGCGTCTTTTCCAAGCTTGTAATAGATCTTTTCAGCCTCTCCGCCCCAGGAATAGTCTCCTTTTTCCTTTTCTATCCTGTCAACCAAGAATTCTCCTGTTGCAACGCCCTTTTTCAGATGGTAATAAATAACGCGAAGGGTTACTTTTGGAAAAATGTCCCTGTAAGCCTTGAATATCTCATAACCATGGGCACGCTTCATAAAATAGAGCAGTTCCACCATGTTCTGCCTTATGCCTGAGCCTATAGGTCTCCCCCTTGCCATGGCATTGAAAATAATTAATTTTATTTATAAATTTTGCTATGAGCATCATTTTTTGTAGCAAAAAGTGCAGAAAGACCTTCCTAATCCAACTTTTTCTGCTATCTGAAGCACTTCATCCATAGAGGGGCGCACATAGAAGTCTGCTCCAAGGAGTTCTGCAATCTGCTTGTTATTTCTGCCTTTTCCTGCATAAAAACTTTTGTCTTCAAAATCCCTTCTTCTTGGGCAGTTTCCTATTATTTCAGGAGAGCCTGCAACAACTACAACTTTTTCTGCATACGTTCTTGCCTGGGAAGTGATCCATCTGAGTGTTGAGCCGCTCCTTACCATATCATCTATTAGGAATAGAGACTTAAGCTTTCTTCCAATGTTGCACACAGAATACTTTGCCCTGAAGTCCAGATCTGAAATATATTCAGGATCTTCTGGAAGGATTTTTGAGCCTCCGTAATGGGTTCTTGTGAAAAGAATAACTTCTTCATTATCTTGATTTTGCCTCAAAAAGATTTTTACAAAACCATTCTTGTAATGTATCCCTGAGTTCGGGACAACTGCAACTGCTTTTGCAAGATGCCCGTATTTTTCAGCAATCATCATGCCTACTTCCTCCTTGAATCTGGCTATTTTCTGGTATGTAGGCATGGAGAAATAATCTATAGTGTGAAAGCAGAGCTCACTTTTTGTTTTTTCTGCAAAACGTTTTTTTTGCACCCCTTCTTTGCTTATATTGTAGAGCACTCCTGGCTCAACTTCTTCTGCTTCATAATCCTCTCCAATGTATGAGGAAAGAATCTGGAAGCAGTGCTTGTCTGTTGCAAGAACCGTTTTGCTGTTGTGCCTTGCAATGCTCAAAGGAATTGTGCCCTCAGGGCTTCTTGCTGCAAATATTTCATCGTCAACCATTATTAATGCATTGTAAGACCCTTGAACTTGTTTTAATGCATCTATTATTTTTTGGCTTATTTCAGGCTTTTTGGATTTTACTATTAAAAACATCAAAAGCTCTTCATCAGTCCTGTCTGTGAAAAGAATTCTTTTTCTCTCAATCTTGCTGTAAATAGCTTCAGAATTTGCTATCTTGCCGTCAAGACAAATGCTTATGCTTTTTTCCTGATGCTTTGCAGAAATAGGAGGAACATTTTCTTTAGAATTGTTTAAATGGCTTGCAGAATACTGCGTGCTTCCAATTGCTATGTTGCCAATAATCTGGTCCAAATTGTCTTTGAAAGCGCTTCTCGGGTTGTCAAATCCTTTTACAATATTGTGACCTTCCTTGTTGGATACTGCAATTCCGGACCCATCCTTACCCAGATGCATAGAGTTGTGCAACATAAGATAAGCCAGTATTCCAGCCCTTTTTCCTCTTGGCTCCCAAACAGCTACCTGCCCCCCCATGTTTTGCGAAAATATTTTTGTTAATATAAACTTTTGTATATGGGATAAAATTATTGGTTTGCGGATAACATTTACTATTCCAGTAACTTTTTAAACCAAAAAAAAGATCGATGAAATCATGTATGCTTTTGAGCTTTCCAAGAAAAACATGCAATTATCTGAGTCTGAAGTGCTAGAACTTTTAGGAATAAAACAAAAGCCTAAGCTTATTGAAAACTTTCTTTTTGCAGAAAAAATTGGCGGAAAAATAATTGAAAAAGCCAGCAGGCTTGCGTTTACGCGAAAAGTTTTCAAGCTGCTGTTTGATGGAAGCAAAAAAGACCTTGAAAAGCTTATGAAAAACTTTTCCTGGAAAAAAATTTACAGGTCAAGCTTTGCGCTCAGGGTTTACAACAGTCCAGAATGGCAGGAAAAGGATCTTGCAGGATTTATATGGAGGGCTGTAAAAAACCCAAAAGTTGTTCTTGAAGACCCATTCACAATGATTGCGGTAGTTTTTTTTGGAAAAAGATTTTTTTGCTTTCAGGAGCTATGGAAAAATTCTCAGAATTTTGAGGCAAGAAAGCCCCAGAACAGGCCAGAGCAGCACCCATCCTCTCTTGATCCAAGGCTTGCAAGAGCAATGGTGAATCTTGCATCATCATCAAACATTATCGACCCTTTTTGCGGAGCTGGAGGAATATTGATAGAGTCTGCGCTTATGGGGCTTAAGACAAAGGGAAGCGATTTTGACAGGGTCATGATAAACAGGGCAAAGCTGAACATGGCCCATTTTGGCATAAAGGATGTTAAGCTGGAGCAGAAGGATGCGCTGGCTGCAAGAATTGGCAAAAGCTTTGCAATTGTCACAGACTTTCCCTATGGCAAGAATACAAAGGTTTCTGATGCAGGATCCCTTTTGAAAAGATTTCTTGAAAAAGCAAAAAAGCAGGGAGTAAACAAAATTGTTATAGGGCTGAATAACAGCATGCCGTATAATAGGATAATAAAAAATGCAGGATGGAAGACTAGGAAAGAGTTTTCAATATACATCCACAAAAGCCTTACGAAGAGGATTGTTGTGCTTGAATGAGGAATTTGAGCTTTTTGTTATTGAAAATTTCGCAGGGATTTAATACCCCTCACTTTAGTGCGAAATTCTTCAATTCCAAAAATGTGCCTTACAAGATTGCGAGCATGTAATATTCCAGAGGGATGCCAGCAATCCTTGATTGCTCTGCACCCCTGCATTTAGGCAGGGTATAGGGTGAGCTATTAAGTCATAAGGCACATTTTTGTTATCATGATAACACAACTGCGCACTGTGGTGCACAGCCTAGACTCGCCAAAGGAGGGCAATAGCCAGGCAGAGCCGGGTTTTTCCTGAGCAGAGCTCAGTAATCTTCTGGCAGGTGCCAGCAATATCATCATGATTAAGCATTATTCTGCTTTATACAAAAAATAAAAATAGTTGACTCTTACTTCTTCACTTCTTTATGCTCTTATATACCCTCTCCAGCTCTTTATCGTCTGCAATAATGTTGTTCATGGCCTCTATTATGACATTCACATCGGTTATCATGTCCTTAAGAAGGCCTGCCTCCAGCTCCTGAATTGTGGGCCTGTCCTCAAGCATGCCTATGAGCTCGTTCAAGTTTTTCTTTATCTTCCAGATCTGCTGGTTCTTGTCGTTCAAAAAGCCGCCGTCGTTGAGCCTGATGAAATCTTTTTTCTGAGCCTCCTCGTTTGTGATGTCAACTATGTCTGAAGAGACTATCTCAACTTCCCTGTGGAGCTTGAGAAACATGTTTCTGAGATCTTCAAGATCTTTTTCCCTGTCTCCAGGCTTCCCGTCTTCAAGTATTCCTTTTAGCTCCAGAATCTTTTTTTCAGAGTCCAGAATGAGCCTGCAAATCTGCTTGTTTATGCTTTTGTCCTTTATCTCTATATTAAGAACATTGCTTTTTTTTGAAAAAACCATGATTACACCTCTCTGCTTTTAAGCCAGAAGTCATATTTAAATATTTTTATACTGCCAAAACAAAATATTTATATATCTTCTTGTTTTTGTCTACTCAGAAGGGGTGAGAATTGATTATTTGTAAAAGGTGATAATTTTGGAAACAGACAAAAAAGAAAACTATGAAGAAAACGATAACATTTACAAGAACGATCTGGACTTTAATGAAGAAGACTATGAAGTTGATGCAGAAACAATAGAAATAAACGACGATGCTGACTCTCCTGCACAAAAAAAGCAGGAAGAGTCTTCCGCCAATGCAAAAAAAGCTGCAATACAGAGAGATGATGATAATGAAGAAAAAGACAAGCCAGTTGCTTCTTCCAGGCCTATGAAAAAGGTTTCAAAGCCTATAAAGCCTGTAGTAACAAGAAAAGCAAAGAAAATTACAAAAAAAACCAATTCAAAGCCTTCAAAAAGCCCAAAAAAGCCAAGCAATTCAAATGGTGAAACAGCAGTATGGCCTTGGATTGTGCTTATCATAGTAATAGTGACTGCAGCTGCAGTTCTTATCTGGAGCATTGTTACACATCCACCGCAGCAGCAGACAGCTGGCAATAATACAGTTGTTGCCACAGTGAACGGCGAGCAGATAACCCTGGGAGAAATTAATGCCAGATATGACTCTCTGAACCCATTTTACAAGAGCGTAATAACAAAGGAACTGCTTTTAAACCAGTCTATAGATGAGTTGCTGCTGCTTCAGGAAGCAGAAAAAGAAGGTTTAACAGCAACAGATCAGGAAGTTGAAGACCTTATAAATTCGATACTTGAGGAAAGCAACATGTCCTATGATGATTTTGTTTCAAGGCTTGCATCGCAGGGAATATCCATTGATTATGTAAGGAGTGTATACAAGAATCAGATGATTATAGATAAAGTCCTTAACCAGACGGTATTTAAAGGTATTGAGGTGTCAGAGCAGGAAATTGAGAATTACTATGAGGAAAACAAGGACCTGTTCACAGGCACGCCTGACCAGGCAAAGGTAAGGCATATACTGGTTGCCATAGACAACTACACAACTCTTGAACTGGCCTCTGAAAAGATAAATGAGGCAAAAAACAAGTACTTGTCTGAAGAAGAGGACTTCTGCAGCCTTGTGGCAGAGTATTCTGATGACGCAGGAAGCATTGCCTCATGCGGAGAATACACTTTTCCAAGGGGTCAGATGGTGCCTGAGTTTGAAAATGCAGCGTTTGAGCTGGAGCCAAACCAGACAGAGATAGTGCAGTCTGTCTACGGCTATCACTTTATAGAAAAACTTGAGGATATTCCAGGAACCGTTGCATCGTTTGAGTCCTTGAGGGACCAGATAGAACAGACACTGCTGTACCAGAAGCAGGAAGAATCATATATGAGCTACATAAAAACACTGAGGGATTCTTCAGCCATAACTGCCAACTATGATGCTCTGGAAGCTGAGGCTATGGAAGAGCAGGCAGAAACAACAGGAAATGTAGTGACAGAGCCAATAGAGAATGTGATTGGTGAAGACCAGGAAACCTCAGACCAGTCCATGCAGGAAGAAAACTCTGTGCAGCAGGAGCAAACATCTGAACAACAAGAAACAATGAATGAGCAGCAAGAAATACAGGATGAAACACAGAATGAAGATTCTTCAATGATAGAAAATACAGAAGAGCTGAGAACCTGCCTTGCAGCTACAGATGCAGTTTTGTATGGTGCATACTGGAAAAAAGAAGTAAAAGAGCAGAAGGATATGCTTGGAGATGTTTTCGATGTGATAGAATATGTTGAGTGCGATCCAAACTATCCTGACAGCCAGCCTGAAAAGTGCTCAGAGAAAGAAATAGATGTTTATCCAACATGGATAATAAAAGGGGAAAAATCTGAAGGCAAAAAAACCCTTCAGGAATTGAAAGAATTGGCTCTTTGCTGATTTTTTTATTGAAAATTTCGACTAAAAGGTGAAATTTATATGGGTTGAATATCACAGAGTGCAGCAACCTCTGCTGCTCTGCACCCCTGCCTTCAGGTCGAAATTTTCAATTCCAAAAGTGCGCCTGAGAAGATTGTGAGCCAGTAATATCACAGAGTGATGCCAGCAATCTTTGATTGCTCTGCACCGCAACCTTTAGGTCGAGGATAGGGCGAACCTATCAGTAATCAGGTGCATTTTTGTTATTTTTTCTTTCCTTTTTTTACCCTGCTAGTAATTCTGGAAAGCTCGTTAACATTTTCTGTAAATGCAGGCAGCACTTTTGAAAACACTTTTTCCATAGCCTTTATCTCACTTCCGACTTCTAGAATGTTTTTGTCGTACTCTCCTATTTTGCCAATCACTGCCTGGTGAAGCTTGTCAAAGCTGTCCTTTAAATCGTTGAACTTCTGCTCCAGTGAAGTAATTTTGTTTTCTGTCTTGTTCTTCCATTCAATAATCTTGTTTATATCCTTTACAAGCTCGTTCCACTTTTCATCAATTATTGCCTCTATAAGGTCTTCGCTTGATCCAAGATCGTTCATTGTGGGCTGTGGCTGTGGAATGCTCATTGGAGCTGGAGAATCCATTCCTGGAAAACCTCCGAATCCTGCTCCCTGGCTGTGGCTGTGCTGTATTGACCCCCCTCCAATATTTTCTGACTGGTCAAGTGCTCCTATGATATCAGAATAAGTATAGCCATCCCTCTGCAGACTCTCAATTATCTGAGTGTTTGAAAGGCCCTGCGCCTTCATATTTTTTACCTGGTCAACTGGAGGTTTTTTGTTGCCCAAAAATGCCATAATGATTCCTCTTTTTCATCACAGACATAAACAAGCATATTTATAAATCTTTTTATTATCCCTTTTTTCTTAAAGAGCAAGAGGTGTTAAACTTGTATCATATAGGAAAAGTGCTGAATGTGCTGAAATCAGGCAAAGAAGTTGTGAGCTGTGATGACTCTGTCCAGGCAGTTGCAGAAATGTGGGACAAAAACATTCTTACATTCCTGGTCGACCCAAAAATATCTGGGCAGCTAAAAAAAGCAGACTTTGTTCTTGTTGACTACAAGCCTATTGGTGAAAAGATTCCTGTGCCAAGGCACATTATTGTCAAAATACTCAAAGGAAAGACTGCTGAAGAGGTCTGGAAAGAATACAAAAAGTATTTTGCAGACAAGCATAAAAAGGCTGCCAACTCCCAGATTCAGCCGCCAACAATGGTGCCCCAGTATCTGGGATGAATTTTTAATAGAAGTTTTTTCTTGTTTTTACTTTTTTTGTCTGTCTAACCCCTGTTTAAGAACACACTATCTTTCTGTCAGGAAAACGAGTGCAAGAATTCCGACTATTAAAAGGAATAGAAGTCCAAGAACTTTTGGATGGAACAGGGTGTTGTAGAGGTTTGTTGTAAAGCTTCCTGTGTCTGTGGATTGGCCCTCGTTGACATCAACGCTGTTATCAGTGCTGACATCAGAATTTCCATTATTGTTTGTTGAAGTTGAATTTCCTAATCCCTGCTCAAGCGCGCTCTGGCCGAAGACGCTTCCAAATCCAAACAAAAGAATAATTACAGAAATAGTTATCACCCACATCCTGGCTTTGGGAATAGCACCCATAATGCTGCTGTCTTCTGCGCCGAAAACCCTGAAAACAAATATTATGAGGAAAACGACAACCACAAGTATTAGGAACCAGGGAACAATAAAATTCACAAACCCCAGTGCAAACTTGCTTGCGAGCACAAGCACTGCTACAGAAACTGCAACCATTCCGTTAAGCCCTTTTTTTTCTGCACCAAAAGCCTTTGTTTTTTCCAGCAATGCATAGACAATTATCCAGACCAGTATAAAAGTAAATACTGATCCGAAAAATGAAAAAAGGCTCAGGTCTAAAAGCGTTGCCATGTTCAGTCCCTTTTTCCTCCTTCCTGAAGCATTTTTGTAAGTCCCTTTACCCAGCCTTCGCTGTCAGCACCCCTGGGCTTGTCCTCTTTGGTAATAAACCATATCACTATGCCGAAAACAAGAATTGTTATTACTGCTGCCTGGGTTGAAGGATCCCTTAAAAATCCAAGCCAGCTTGGCAGGCCAGTCCATCCTGCTTGTGTTGCAAAGATATAAATTACTATTATAAAAGCGGCCAGAACAATCCATCCTCCAAATGAGTGCTTGGAAATGTCCAGCTCTTTGCCAAAAACACCAATAAGCAATAGAACCATTAGTATGGCAACTATTATCAGGGAAATGTTTGGCAAAGCGCCATTTATTATCTCAACAATGTCAAACCTTCCATAGCTTCCTGTAACGTGCGGAATTACAACTGCAAGCGCCATCACAAGGGAAACAATAACATTGAAATTCTTTTTTGGCCTGCCGTCAGGCTCTTTTCCGAGAATTTTTGCCTTTTGCAGCACAGCAAAAACCAGTGTGAATATAAGTATGAACGGGAGTATTACATCTACCAACCCTATATTCTCAAGCGACCTAAGCGCGTTTTCAAAAAAGCTCATCAACCATCACCCTCTTCTGTTTTTTTATCCTTTGAGGCAGCTCTGTCTCTTGTTACGTAAAACATAAAACCTACAATCAAAGCTACGAGTATTATTCCTGAAACAACATTGGTGTTCCAGTTGTTCTTCAAAAAGTTGTAAATATTGTCTAGCCAGCCAAGGCTGTACAGGAATATGAGTATTATTCCTATGAACATAATTACCATGAATACTGTCTTCCAGGGACCTTTGAGATAAAATTCCTTGTCTCCAGAGTGGAAGCTTCCGACAAGAAGCATGAATCCTATTGACAGGAGCAAAAGCAGGATTATGTAGGAAAGAGTTTCGTTCATGACTTTGACAACTTGGGCGCTTCCAACCACGAAAAAAGCAACCACAAAGCTGGTCATGCTGTTGAGGTTTTTCCTTGTAACCATGTTTCCCTTATCATTTTTTTCAAGCCCGTAAATCTTGGTTTTTTCAAGAATTGCAAATGTGAGTGTGAATGAAAGCAGGAATGGAAGAACTACATCGTATATTCCTATATCATTGAAAAAACCCAGTGTTCCCCTGAATACAGATTCCTCTGCCATAAGCTCAGTATGGAACAGATTTATATATAAATGTTTTGGTAATTGACACTTATAAGTATCAACTGCAAACCTTTAAAAAAGGCTCCAAACTCCTTTAAGTTATGGAGTACTCTTTTGACCTCAAAGTGCCAAAGGACAGGATTGCTGTCATTATAGGCAAGGATGGAGAAACAAAGAAGGAGCTTGAAAAAGACACCAAAGCAATGATAATGGTGGACTCAAAGGAAGGAGATATCCATATAGAGGGAAAGGATCCTCTGCTTGCCTATGTGCTGAGAGAAGTCATAAAGTCAATAGCCCACGGCTTCAGCCCTGAAATAGCAAGGCTTTTGCTAAAGCAGGACTACATCCTTGAAATAATATCCTTAAAGGATTTTGCAAAGGCAAACCACCACAAAAGGCTGAAAGGAAGGATTATTGGGGCAGGTGGAAAGAGCAGGACAACAATTGAGGACCTTACAAACTGCTATGTTTCTGTGTACGGCAAAAATGTTTCCATAATCGGAGAGGCAGAGACAATAGACGATGCAAAAAGGGCAGTCATTATGCTGCTGAAAGGCTCAACCCATGCAACTGTCTACAAGTTTTTGGAAAAGCAGAGAAAGCAGAAAGGCACATTTTTCTAGGCAAAAGCAATTATGAATATTCCTGCAAGCATTATCGCAGAAGCTATTATTTTGTGGGGAATCCTATGCTCGTGGTACATTTTCCCTCCGAGAAATACTGTTATCAGGGTTGAGAACCTCCTTATAGGTATTACAAGTGAGACAAGAACAGTCGGAAGTGCTATTACCCACAAAATGCTGAAAGCGGCAAAGTTGTCAAGAATTGCAGGAATCGAGAAAATCCAGAAGTGCTCCTTCAGCACTTTCAGGACAGTTTTCAGCCTTCCTGAAACAACAACAAGAATCATTATAAAAACTGTGTTTATGAGCACTGCCCAGAAATACTTTGTAAACGCGCTAATTGTCTGGAGCACTGTCTTATCAATGATTGCCATAAAAGAAGCGAGAATCAATACGAGAAGCATAAAGAAAAGGTATTTCTTTTTTATCTCTGTAAAAGGATGGTGCCAGTTTTTTATGTTTTTTATTGTAAGATAATAACCTCCAATTATTATAACAACAACCCCCATAATCTGCAGGGTTGTGGGTGCTTCGCTAAGCAAAAAAAAGGAAAGCACAAGCAGGAATGCAGGGCTGAAGTTGATAAGAGGTGCAACAGTTGAGACCTCCTCGTTCTTGTATGATGCATACATGAAAAATGCAGTGATTATGTTCATGATGCAGAAAATTATTATAAGAACAAGAATCTTTCCAGGAATCTCAAACTGTATATCAAAGAACAGAATTGGAATGCTGAATATGAACTGTACAATCGCATATGAGCCGATAAAGTCGAAAATGCTTTCAAACGCCAATGCTTTTTTTCTCAATGCCTGGCTCAAACCGAAGAACACTGCAGAAAGCAATGTAATAAGTATCCAGCTCATGCAGACTTTTTAAAAAGTACAGTATAAATAGTTAACGGATAATATTTTCCAAAACAATTATAAATAATTTAACAAACACACCAAGGAATGATAACCGCCAATAAAAATAATTGCCTGATAATAAAACGCGCAACCCAGAAAGACTATGCTTCTATTTATAAGATTGCAAAAAGCAGCAAAAAAGGTTTCATTATGTCAAAAAAAACATGGTTTTATGACAAGAAAGAGCTTGCAGGATATATAGCTGACAAGAAAAGAAGCATTCTTCTGGTTGCTTTTGTCAACAAGAGAATTGCAGGGTTCATTCATGGAAGAATGATAAACAATGCATGGTATACTGTTGACACTGCAGCCACATTGCCAAAATACAGATCTTTGGGAATAGGAACACTGCTTTTCCAAAAACTGGAGTTAACTGCAAAAAGACGAGGCTGCGTTTATTTTAATGGGCTTGTAAAATTTGAAAACAAGAAAGCCATCTCATTTTGGCAAAAGCAGGGATTTGAAAAAGGAAAAAAGTTTGTGTGGGTGGAAAAGTTTCTTTAGCTGAAAAAACACTGAACATACTTTGTGTAAAAATTAGACTTCGTCTATTGCCGCAAGGTTCGCTTGTCTTGATTATGAAACTCGAAAGCACTCGTCTCCGGATGGGACATCCCCCTGCTCGTGCTGCAAAACGTTTCAACTCACAAATGGGCGGCAACGCATTTTTACACAAAGCCAAATGAATATGCTATGTCCTTAATGTCTTTTTTGCCATTCCTGTGAAGCCTTTCACTTCATTTGTCGCTACACTCCAGAGGGTTGGCTCCTTCGGAGATGGAGTGTACACTCACTCATTCATTACTAGGCGAGCCCGGCAAAAAGCGAACCTCTGGTGAGATTCGGGACATAGCTGGTTAACTGTGGCCGCAAAAACCTAAAAAACAAAACTATAAAAAACATTTCCTTATTCTCTTTTTTTATGGAGCCGCTAAAAATCCAGAAGATTGCTGACACTGATGATGTCGGATTTATAAAGAAAGGGGATTCTGCCATAGACCTTAGAGCTAGCGGGGTCTTTGTTGTAAATCTTGATGAAGAGCAAAAAGAAATTTCACAAAAACAATATTCTCTCCAGCCAGGCGAGCGCATACTTGTAAAGACCGGTGTAAAGGCACATTTTCCAAAAGGTTTTTGGGGAAACATAAGGGACAGGTCAGGACTTGCACTGAAGCACGGCATACACCAGCTCGGAGGGGTTATTGATGAGAATTACCGAGGGGAAATTGGAGTAATAATCATAAACCTGGGAAAAAAGCCTTATACTATTTCAAAGAATGACAGGGTTGCCCAAATGGTGCTTACGCCCTATGCTACTCCAAACATAGAGTTTGTCAGCTCTTTGGAAGATTCTGAAAGAGGAGAAACAGGGTTTGGGCATAGCGGAAAATTCTAAGGGTTGTTTGAAGATTTCCTGATAAACATGTTAACAATTGCAGATGCAATTTTCTGCACAATGTACACTGCAATCACTGCAGCAATCAGTATTCCCCACACTTCAAAGCTTAATGGAGACAGCTCAAATATTCTGTTAAGAGGGGTATAAATTATCGCCAGCTGCAGTATTATTGCTCCTCCTAGCGCCATCATCAAGTACTTATTGGAAAAGAATCTAATTTTGTATTCAGACCTCACAATCTGTATTCTCAGGAACTGCATCAGAACCAGCAGCGTAAGTGTTACTGTTCTTGCTGTTAACACATCATAATTCTGAAGCATGTATCTGAACAGCCAGATTGCTGCTGCAGTCATTATCAAACCCACCAAAAATATGTTGACAAATATTTTTTTTGATATTATATTTTCCTTGATATTTCTTGGAGGCTTTTCCATTATGCTCTTGCTGTGAGGGTCTATTCCCAAAGCCAAAGCTGGAGGCCCGTCCGTCACCAGGTTCATCCAAAGAATATGCAGTGCAGTAAGAGGAAGTATAAGCTTTCCTTCGCCATCCAAAAACCCAAGCCATCCTGCAAGGATCATTGCCGTAAATAAGACTAGTACTTCTGCAAGGTTTGTGCTCAGGAGATAGTTTACAAATTTTCTTATGTTGTCAAATATTCCCCTTCCCTCTTCAACAGCATTGACAATGCTGGCAAAGTTGTCATCAGTAAGTATCATGTCGCTTGCCTCTTTTGAAACGTCTGTTCCTGTTATGCCCATGGCTATCCCTATATCTGCACGCTTAAGCGCAGGTGCATCATTTACCCCATCTCCTGTCATTGCAACAACGTGCCCCTTCTTTTTAAGGGCTTCAACTATTTTCATTTTGTCTTTTGGATTTACTCTTGCGTATATTCCTATGTTTTCAACCTCTTTATCAAGGTCTATGCTCTGCAGCTCCTGGCCGTCAACAGCCCTGCCCTCTATTCCTATCTCTCTTCCTATAGCAACAGCAGTGCCTTTGTAGTCTCCTGTAATCATTACAACTTTTATTCCTGCAGTCTTGCACTTCTGCACTGCTATTTTTACTTCTTCTCTTGGAGGGTCTATCATTCCCTGAAGCCCCACAAAAATAAGGTTTTTCTCCACTGATTTGATATTATCCTCTTTTTCGTTTTTTGCAAGAGGCCTATATGCAAACGCCAAAACCCTTAATGCTTCGCTGGAAAACTGCTCATTGGTTTTTTTTATCTGCTCAACATCCTTTTGGGTAATATTTCTTACTTTTCCGTTTATGAGTATTCTATTACAGACACCCAGCACAGAATCAGGTGCCCCTTTGACAAGCGCAGACCTGTCTTTTCCATTCAGGATGTGGATTGTTGCCATTCTTTTTCTTTCGCTGTCAAATGGAATCTCGTTCAGCCTTGGATATTTTTCCCTTGTCTCAGGAATGCTGAAGTGGGCCTTGGCGGCAACAGCCAGCAGGCATCCCTCTGTTGGGTCTCCTGAAACAGTCCATTTTCCATCCTCGTGCATCAGCTGCGAGTCATTGCAGAGCACACCTATTTTCAAAAGCAGATCGTTTTTAATTTGTTTTGAAAATTTCCCTTCAGGAGAATAGCCTGAGCCTGACACTTCTATGAGCTGGCTGTCAGTAAAAATCTTTTTTACAGTCATTTCGTTTTTTGTAAGTGTTCCTGTCTTGTCAGTGCAGATAACGCTTGTCCCTCCAAGAGTTTCAACGCTTGGAAGCTTTCTTATGAGCGCGCTTTTTTTGACCATTTTCTGTATTCCCATGGCAAGGGTTATTGTGACAACTGCAGGCAGCCCTTCCGGAACTGCAGCAACTGCCAATGAAACTGCAAACTCAAACATTTTCAGAATATCATTTCCGCCTATTATTCCTGTAACAAATACAATGATGCAGATTGCCAGCACAAGCATCCCTAATCTTTTTCCAAGCTTTTCCAGCTTTAGCTGCAGGGGAGTTGCAGTTTTTGGGGTTTCCTGGATAAGGCCTGCAATTTTTCCAATCTCTGACTGCATGCCTGTGCCTGTAACAATTGCCTTTCCTCTTCCATTAACAACAGTTGTTCCTGAGTAGACCATATTGAGCCTGTCTGCAAGCACTTTGTCTGAAGCCATCTTTTCTGTTGTTTTCTCTACTCCTCCGCTCTCTCCTGTGAGTGCTGCTTCCTGAGTCTTGAGCTGGACTGCATCTATAAGCCTTGCATCTGCAGGAATCTTGTCTCCTGTTGCAAGAACAATAACATCTCCTGGAACAAGGTCATTTACATCAACATGGGTTTCTTTTCCATTCCTTATCACCAAAGCATTTAGGCTGGCCATCTTGCGCAGTGCCTCGATGCTTTTTTCTGCATTGTACTCCTGGATAAACCCAAATATTGAATTAAAGAGCAGAATCACGAATATTGCTATTGCATCAACCCATTCTCCTAAATATGCAGAAACAAGTGTTGCAAAAATAAGGATATATATAAGGAAATTGTTGAACTGCCTCAAAAATATCTTGAGCTTAGAGTCTCCTTTTTTGCAGACAAGCTCGTTTGAGCCGTACTGGGCAAGCCTGTTGCGGGCATCCTCATGGGAGATTCCAGTTTTTGAGCTCTTGAGCCTTGCAAAAACTTCACCAATAGATTCATCAAAGTACATATGCTTAATTCAAATGCTTTACTATTTAAAAGTTCGTCATTACTTGGAGAGAGTGGAATAAGGAGAGAGTGTATAATAACATTTCGTTGGGCTTTTTATGGGTGGATAATTTTTACGCATCAGGTTTTTCCTATGCTCACATTTGCTCGATTCTGTAGTTATGTATGTATAAGGGTTAGGTCAGAAATAAACCAATTTAAGATACTTGCGTATTGTAAACTCTTCAAAGTCTTTAATGCTTGGGAAGTTGTTCTTAAGTTCGGACAATAGCTTGAAGTATTCTTCTCTTGAGGGTACTTCTACATCGAACTCGAAGTCGTTCAGGGAGATGGTTGTATCAATATAGGTAACATACTTGTTCATCTTCGAGAATTCCAAGAGCCTATCAAGTATAGAAAGGTCATTCAATACAAGATTGATCTTATAGTACTTGTATCCTATCCTATCAAGATTAAGGATTGCCTTATAACCAAGTATAATCTTTTTTTGTTCAAGTCTTCTTATTCGAAAGGCGAGCGTGCGAACGGGAATTGCTATCCTCCTTGATAGTTCCAGCGTGGATACCCTTGCATCTGAGGATATTTCTTGCAAAATTCTTCTATCTGTCTCGTCTATCAGCTCTGTCTCTGATCCCCCTACGATCAATGAGTTAAAGTCTTTCCTTTCTCCTACGAAATATTCTCTAGAGAGGTGATAGACTTTTGTGAATATGGCCAGACTGTATCTTCCTATGTTTCTTTTGTATTTTTGCTTAAATTCTTGCCATATATCTTTAAACTGATAGACTGAACTAACCCAACAGACAAACCCTGCATCATATATGCCGTCCATGGTTGAAAGAACGTGAATCTCAGGAAGTTTTTTCAGGCAGTTCAGGATCTCAGCCTCTTTTTGGGTGTCTGTGTCAATAAATCTCAGGTAAACTCTGAATCCTATAAGCCCAAGCTTTGAGTTGTCTATAAGTGCATAATAGCCCAGTATATATTTTTCCCTTTCAAGGCGCGAGAGCCTGTAAGCGGCAGTGTTGGGATTAAGTCTTGTTTTTTTGGCAAGGATGTTTATAGGCATCCTTGCATCTTCATCAAGGCACACCAATATACGAAAATCCTTAATATCAAGCTTCATTTTAATAATTAGGCTAATAAGTTTAAAAATATTGCTATTTTAACAAAATATGTATACAAAAATTCATATATTTATTATCACTATACAGTAAGTATGAAAGCCGAAACATACTTTGAAATCATGAACCAGGTGTCCAGATCAACGAGACCTATACTGGAAAAGGCAATTGCAGGAGAAGATGATTGCATAGGCTACCGACTCATAAGAAGAAGGCTGGACAAGCCAAAGTTAAGAGATATCCTTGTATACGCAAGCTACAAGAGTGTATGCAACCAGGACTCAGAGAAAGTTTATCCTGTTTGCGCAGCAATGGAGCTGTTTAACTGCTCCACCTACGCATACAACTGGATACTTGACCAAAAAGAAGATGTCCATACAGGAGAAGATGTCAACAAACTGATAATTGCAGGGATGCAAATGAGAGAGAAATCAGAGGAACTTCTCTTCTCCTATGGAAATGTGGAACTGATACAAAGGTTCTCAGAAGCACACAGAAAAATATATGATGCCCAATATATGGATCTCTTCAAGCTTACCTACAATAAGTTTTCCACTGC
Organism: Nanobdellota archaeon; assembly: GCA_041305085.1. Classification (GTDB taxonomy): domain Archaea; phylum Nanobdellota; class Nanobdellia; order Woesearchaeales; family UBA9642; genus SURF-58. Next base: position 60,899 of record JBFYMA010000022.1, read on the forward strand.
ATCCATGACAGATTTTGAGAACCTCTACGAGCAAAGGCTTAAAAACATAACAGGACATTTCATTGGCCTCTGTTGCTATGCTGGCGCAGCTGTTGGTGAAGACAAAAAGAATGCAGAAATACTTCATCAATATGGTGTGTTACTGGGCACAGCCGGGCAGCTCGTCAATGATCTGGGCGACTTCGTAGCATCTCCGCAAAAGGTTCTTGAGAAATCATATAAGGATCAGTTCAGCGATATACGCCAAGGAAAGTTAACTCTGGCTGCAAAGTACGCACTTACTCACGGAACCAAACAAGAGCAAGAATCTCTTACTGATCTTATTGGCAACGCCAACCCCACAATAGAAGAGTTGGAGCGTTGCCAATCTGCCATAGTTAGCTCGGGAGCTGCAGAGTATGTAATGAAGAGGTCAAAAAACTATCGAAATGCTGCAAAGAAGGTGCTGCACCAGATTCCCGAATCGCATTGGCGGGACATATTATCAGTGACCAGCGTGCACACACGCACGAACAAATACATCAAAAAACTATTTCGCTAAACTGAACAATCATGATAAAACCAGCATTATTAGACACTCTCAAAATAGCTAAATAACTAACTTTATTAACAACCTGTTTCTCTAACAAAGCATGCAGTTCAACGGATTAACACTCGACATCTTCCAGGTAGATGCTATAAAAAGCCTTTCAAAAAACAACTCTGTTGTAGTCAGCGCGCCTACAGGCTGCGGCAAGACAGTGATTGCAGAGTACTTGATAGAGCAGGAGCTGAAAAAAAACAAAAGGGTTGTCTATACTGCTCCAATAAAGGCGCTGAGCAACCAGAAGTACAGGGATTTCAGCAGCCAGTTCGGAAAGGAAAAGATTGGTCTGATGACAGGGGATGAAGTCATAAATCCCACTGCCCAGATAATAATTATGACCACAGAGATTTACAGGAACATGGTCCTTGTCAAGGATGAAAGCGTCCAGAACATCAGCTTTGTCGTGTTTGACGAAATCCATTACATAAATGATATAGAAAGGGGGTATGTGTGGGAGGAGTCAATAATTTTTTCTCCTGAAACAGTAAGGTTTGTCTGCCTTTCAGCCACAATCCCAAATGCTGAGGAGTTCTCAAGATGGATTGAGAAGATAAAAAACCACAAGGTTGACACAATCATATACACCCACAGGCCTGTGCCTCTGAAAAAGCTCTTTTATGCAGAGGATTTAGGGTTTGCAGAGCTGGAAAAAATCCAGGCAATGAAGAAAGCAGTGCCTTACAGAAAAGTTTTCAGGAAAAAAGGTGCTCTGCCAAGATTTCCCCTGCCAAACCACCTGAGCCTTGTAAGCCTTCTTGGAGAGGAAAAAACACCTATTCTTTTTTTTTGCTTTTCAAGGATGACATGCCAGAAGTATGCAGAGCAGCTGGCAAAAAAAACAAACAAAACAAATCTTGATTCAATAAAGCTCATAAACGAAAAGCTCAAGACTGTTCCCAGAGAGGTTTCCATGCTGAAAACAACAGTTATACTGAGGGAGACCCTTCCAAAAGGTATCGGCTTCCACCATGCAGGGCTTATACCAGTACTCAAAGAGATCGTTGAAGAGCTTTTCAGCAAAGGAATGATTGACGTGCTTTATGTTACTGAAACATTTGCTGTAGGAATAAACATGCCTGCAAAGACTGTCTGCTTCAATGACCTGCGAAAGTTCAACGGAATAAATTTCTCCTATCTGAACAGCAAAGAATTTTTCCAGATGGCCGGAAGGGCAGGCAGAAGGGGAATGGACCTTGTGGGATTTGTGGTTTCAATGATAGACTACAGGTTTTTTGATATTGAAAGAATAAGAAAAATCACTTCAAAGGATGCTGAGCCTCTGCAGTCCCAGTTCAGGCTTTCAGTAAATACAGTGCTGAACATGATAAAAAGGCATTCTCATGAAGAGATTGATAAAATACTTGAGCAGTCATTTTTTGCGTTCCAGAAAAGCTCCACAAGCACTGTCAAGAGAACATATAAAAACCTTCTTGGAAGGCTTAAAAAGCTGGACTTTCTGGATGAGCAGCTAAGGCTTACTGAAAAAGGGGATTTTGCCTCAAGGATTTTCTGCGATGAAATAGTTTTTACAGAGCTCTTTTCAACAGGCTTCTGGAAAAAGCTCACAACATATGAGATAACACTAATAATTGCAGCAATGGTTTATGAGCCAAAAAGAAACGCAAGGTTTTACAAAAATGTTTCTTCAACAATAGAGCATAGGTTAGAAACCTCAACCCTGGGAATCCTGGGAAAAAAAGCAAAGCAGATAGCCAACATGTCTTCAATAGTCTACCCTATTTTTTCAGGAAAAAGCTTTTTTGAGATGCTCAACAATACAAGCATGGACGAAGGTGACCTTATGAGGCTTTTCAGCCAGATACTTGACAGGCTTCAGCAGCTTTTGAGGGCTGCAGATGATTACGAGCTGAGGCAGAGGCTTGAAAGCTGCCTCTCAACAGCGAGAGATTTCATTAAGGATATTTACTAGAGCTGCTAAAACCACAGTAACTTATATAAATAGATGCACCAACTATATTCTTATGGAGCATCAGGTGACAGAGGAAGAGCTGAAAAACATGAGTCCTGAGCAGATTGCAGAGCTTCAAAAGCAGAACTGCATCTTCTGCAAGATAATCAGCGGAGAGATTCCTTCAAAAAAAGTCTTTGAAGACGAGTTCTGCACTGCCATCCTCGACATCAATCCAGCAAACGAAGGTCATGTGCTTATACTGCCGAAAGAGCACTACCAAATCCTTCCCCAGATCCCTGAAAATATTGTCGGAAAGCTGTTTGTGGTTGCAAAAGAGATTTCTCACTCAATACTCCAGGCTTTTGGCGCAAAAGGAACAAATATTTTTGTTGCAAATGGGCAGGTTGCTGGCCAAAGAGCTCCTCATTTCATGATTCATGTGTTCCAGAGGGCAGAGGGGGATGGGATTTTCAAAAACAATCCTTCAAAGCTTTCTGCCCAGGATATCCAAAAGCTGAAAAGCCATCTTGTTCCAAAAATTAGCAGGCTGTTTGGGAGCGGGGCAGAAGAAGAGTCTGCAAGCCTTCTCGAAACAGAAAGCATTGATCAAGACATGGTAAGGGATCTTCAGAGAAAAAAGCAGCAAGATGAAGAGCAGGAAGAAGACTCTTACAAGGATGACTTTGAAGAATATGACAAAGCTGAAGAAACAGAAAAAAGAAGCGATGCTGAAGGCGAAAAGCCAGAGAGCAAAGAGGATGAGAATAAAGACAAAAGCCCTGAAGAGGACAATGAAAACGAAGACGAGCATGAAGGAGAAGAACACCAGGATGTAGATATTGAGAGCGGAGAAAAATTTGACCTTGACAAGATAGGTGATTTGTTCAGATGAGCGAAGAATTTGAAAACATCGAAACCAGCCCAAGCTTTTTGTACTGGAATGAGAATATCATAATCATGCTTCCGGAAAAGCCGTTAAGCCCAGGTGAGCTGCAGATTTTTCCAAGAGAGCACTACACAATAATAGAGCAGGTCCCGAACAAAACTGTCTCAGAGCTGTTCAATGCAGCAAATTCTCTTTCAACAATGCTTTTTGAAAACCTGAACTGCCAGGGAACAAACATAATAGTTGACAATGGTGTGCCTGCAGGCCAGTCTGTCTCAAGGGTTTCTGTAAGGGTTGTTCCCAGGCGGGAAAATGACGGCTTGGACCTTATGTGGACTCCTCAAAAATTTTCAGAAGAGCAGATAAGGGTTTCTGCATTAAAGCTTGAGGATTATACAAAAAAGATTGTGCTGGAAGAGCCAAAACAAATGCAGGTTGTTCAGGAAAGCCAGGCAAAAGAAATCAAAGTGCTTAAAGGAGAGGAAAACTACAAGCTTAAGCAGCTGAAAAGGATTCCTTAGCCATTTTTTTCTCACCGCAAGCTTTTTAAATAGACCCCTTTTCCTGTGCTGTATTATGGGGCTATGGGGTAGCTTGGAACAAGCCTAAAAGCTTGCAGGAGTTATCCTTTTCGGTTTGGGGCCGAACGACCCCGGTTCGAACTTGGCCCTTTGGAAGAATTTGTAAAAAGGGGCGGCGAAAGTCCGGGTAGCCCCACTCAATTTTTGCAAAAAACAAAAAAATGGTAAAAAAAGGAAGCGGTTCTGCAAAAAGGTTTGGAACCAGATACGGAAGAAGGCTTAGGGAAAAAGTGGCCAGTGCGGAGAAAGAGTATAGGGGGAAAAAACCCTGTCCTTTCTGCAGGAAAAACCATCTTAAAAGGGTTGCTGCAGGCATATGGGAGTGCAGGAAGTGCGGCTCAAAGTTTGCTGGAAAAGCATATAATCCTTCTCTTAATAAAAAAACTTCAGAGGTTGAGCAATAATGGCTTCGTACAGGTGTTTCGGTTGCAAAAAAGAGGTTGCTGACACTTATATAAAGAAAAAGATCAGGTGTCCATACTGCGGATCAAGGATTTTATTCAAGGAAAGAACTCAGATTGCAAAAGTAAAAGCCAGATAAAATGTACAGTTGCACTATTTTTTTTGAAAGCAAGAAGCAGGATATTAACAATTTGAAAAAAATCTTCAGCTCTGAAAAAAAGGTTTCAGAAAAACGGGCTAATTTCAAAATCTTGCACGATTCAAAGGGCATGAAGTTTTTGGTGGAGGCAAAGGATGCTGTTGCATTGAGGGCTGCTGCCAATACTGTTATGAAAAGCCTTGCAATCTATGAAAAAGTTAAGGGTTTAAAAAAATGAAAAAAGAAACAGAGGAAAAAATCAACCAGCTCCAGATGATTGAGTACAACATGCACAACCTTTCCTCCCAGAGGCAACAGTTCCACTCCCAGCTTTTGGAGATTGAGTCTGCAATTGGTGAGCTTAAAGGAAGAGAAACTGCTTTTAAGATTGTTGGCAACATAATGGTTGAGACTTCTAAGGATGAGCTTCAGAAAAGCCTTGCTGAAAAAAAAGAGAGGCTTGAGCTAAGGATAAAGCATATTGAAAAGCAGGAAAAAAGCTTCAAGGAAAAAGCAGACAATCTGCAAAAGGATGTAATGGATGAGATGAAAGGCGATTGAGATGGGAGAAACTATTAATCAGGTGGTTGATCTTCTGAAAGACATTCAGCAGGAAGAGGGAATTCCAAAAAAAGTCAAGGAAAAGCTTGACGAGCTCATAGCAAGCCTTAATGACAACCAGGATATCCAGATGAAAGTCAACAAGTGCCTTAGCGAGCTTGACCAGCTGTCTGAGGATGTAAACCTTCCTGCTTTTGTAAGAACGCAGATATGGAATGCATCTTCTCTTCTTGAAAAGATTGAAAATTAGGAAGTAATTAATTGTGAGCCTTTCTAATGAGTGTTTTTGTTTTGCAGGCTTTCTTTCTTGATTGTTGTCTTTTCCTGCAGCAGGCATGAAAAGGGAATAAGTAATATGTCTTCTTCCTCTGTAATGACTTGCAGATATACGCTGTTTGCTTTTTTTATGGTTCCTGAAATATTTCCCATTATTATTTTCGTTCCTGGTCTGAGCCCCAGCTTTCTCTTGAGAAAAATTCCTGCTGCAAAATTGGGAATAATGTTTCTAAGGCTGAGAATTATTGACAAAAGCACAACTATAACTATTATGTAAGAAAGCCCCTGTGCTATTATTGATAATAGCCCCACCTGGGAGAGTGCAGCTATGACTGCCAAAAAGTATATTACAAATGATGCAAGCCCTGAAATAAACCTTTCAATTTTCAGGTTTGCACGAAAAATTCTGTAGGCAGTCTGGTCCAACTCGATCATCTGGAAAAGCCTTTTCACTACTGTTCCAAGGATCCTGCCAAGTATGAACCCTATGAGAAGTATAATAAGTCCTATGAATATTTTGGAAATTATTGGGTTAATTGCAGTGAAGACTGCATTAGCCTGGCTTATCGAGCTGTTAAAAATACCCATATTATAAAGAAAAAATGCTGTTTTAAAAAGCTTGCTAAAAAATGCTGTCCAGAAAAGGGTTTCTAAAAAAACACCTTTCATAATTCTGGTTGTTATTTTTTGCAAGCAAAACCCCTTACATCAATACCACTCTCCAGTGATTAAGTGTCGAAACGTTTATAAATTATGAATATAACCAGAAAAAAATGCTGTTTGAGCCAGTTATTTCAGATGAAGAAGCTGAAAAATCAGGCAGGATAAAACTTCTGAAGCAAGAATTTATGGATACAACAATAGACAGCAAAAAAATAAGCGAAAACATAATAGATTCTTTCCTGCAGAAATTAGAATCCAATGGAGCAGAAATTCCTTTTGGATTATGTGAGTATATTGCAGAAATTTCAAAAGAAGGAGAACACCCTGAGGATGCATTCACAAGAGTGCAGAATGAGGAAAAGAAAACCAATAAAACGCTTGGAAAAAAAATCTTTAAGTATTATTCATCAAAGATTCCCCGCAAAATTGCAAAATGGAGCTCTGAAACAGCTATTAACAGCCACAATGTGGTGTTTGCGCTTACAAGAGAATACCAGAAGGATAGATCAATAAACTTAACTGATTATTTCTCAGTAATAAGGCTTCTCTCAGAAATAGCTCCAGAATTCTCAGTTATTGCGCCAAGCCCTTTTAATTATCTTATACAAAACACATTGACAGAAAAAGGCAACGGCTCTATCGATCTTGTTAGTTTTGATGAAGTAAAAAACCCTGAAAAAGGGCGCGATATTTTCAGCAAAACAAAACCTCACAAGCCTATCTGGAACTCTCTATGCGGAACAATAGAAGATTTTAACTACGAGATAGATAGAGAAAAAAGCTTTAAGAAATAAAAAAAATGTGCCTTATGACTGAATAGCTCACCCTATCCCTGCCTCAAAGCAGGGGTGCAGAGCAATCAAAGATTACTGGCATCCCTCTGGGATATTACTGGCTCGCAATCTTGTA
>JBFYMA010000023.1:0-4817 GCA_041305085.1 Nanobdellota archaeon
AGCAGTGGATTTTCGTTTCCGCCCTGATATGTTGTTATTGTGAGGGCTTTTCCAGGCATAAAAGGTCTATCTCTCATAATTGAGACCTTACCAGGGTCTTCTGCATCTGAACAGTATACTATACTAAATCCTCCTTTTGCTGGAGTAATAAATGCATTAATTCTTGGTGTGTTGTTTGGAGAATCAGGCTCATAACTCATCAGATCTATAAACCTGTCATCATGAGAATCGTACATTAAAAAAAAGCGTGCATATTTAAAATGAAAACGTCTAAGCAAACATATTTCATCCGATTTAAGAAGGTAATTATGAACTAAATTTGTCTGAACTCCATTACCTGCAATAATAACGCCATTTTTTTCCTGTTTTTCACTTGTATCCAAAGTTACAGGAATTATGGCAGGGTAAAGGAGCAGTGCAGGGCTTCCTTTCTGGAGCTCTTCCATGTTTGTAACCTGTGTTGATATAACTCCTGTGTTTTTCCCTTTGACAAGCCTTCTTGCCTGGCTTGATGGGCTTCTGCCCGTAAGAGTGTAACCCACAAAAGCGTTTCCTGACGGAGTCATCCCGATTGTGATTCCTCGACCACTGTAAACCATGCTTTCCAATCTTGGAAATTTGTTTTGTGTCATTTTTTCACCTATTAATTATTCTTCTCGCATATCTAATATTTAATTTTGCTCTCTTATTTGCAAAACCACAATACTCTTCCAGCTTTCCATTCAATATTCTTTTTTTCGAGGGATCAAGCCTTGCCATAACTTCTGAAAATTCTTTATCACGTAGTGCAACCTTTAAAAGCGTTTCTCCAGACTTTTTGGCAATTTTCCCAATTTCTTTTACAAAATTGTGGCTTGCTCCGTATTCGGAATGGACAAATCTTTCTCCTTTCAATATTGCGCCCATAGCCTCAGAAGGATTGTCTCTGATATTTTGCAGGTGTTCTGCAACCTTGTCCTCATTAATTGACAACTGGTCAAGAGCCCTGCTCAGCCTTGAAAATGATTCATAGGTTTGGACCATCATCTGTTGAGGTTGGTATCTTGCCATTACAGAGCTTTTCAGGTCCCTGTCAATATCTGACTGAACCAGTCCATACAGAATTCTCATCCCGCTTTCCACGACAACTGCTTTTCCGCAAATGTTTTCATATTGTATTGGGTTATTTTTTGTTGCATCTGCACTGGACCCTCCAAGCCTTTCAGCATTATCTCTAGATGTTACTTCTCTTATTTCTGAAGAGTACAAAAGCCTTATGTCATTTGCGAAGTCTGCCAATACATTCATAAGGGTTGTTAATCCATGCCCGACATCTGCAAGCCGTTCTTTTTGTGTTACCTGTGTTGCAGTAAGGTCTGGCTCCAAATCCAGTTTTTTAAGAACATTTTTTTCAAAAGAAGCTGCTTTTCCTTTTCTGATCACCATCTCTATGCCTGCTCCTGTTCCAACTATTCCTGAAATTTTTCCTTTTAATTTGTTAAAATAAGTGTCGCACAACTCTACCCTATCAGCAAGCCTGGCAGCGTATGATGCAAACATTGTCTCGTAAGGTACAGGAGATGTTTGCTGTAGGTGTGTTCTTCCGACACGCAAAATGCCTTTTGATTTTTCACTCAAAACACAAAGCTTTTCTATTCCTTCTGCGATTTTTGGCCTGATATTTTTTTTCCATGCATCTTTGAAGAGATGAGCCCTTGCTGTATCCAAAATATCATAGCTTGTGGTTCCTGGATGCAAAAGAATTTTTGTTTCCTGGCTGACATATTTTCCTATTTCTTCAATAACAGCCAATTGATCGTGCTTTGTTATTTGCGATTCTATTTTTTCCATGTTAAGAGGAGTTATTTTGTCTAATGCCTTGTTCAACTCATCAAGATTTTTTTGCTCTGCCTTTCCATATTCAACCATCGTGGCCAGAATTGTTCTTTGGACATAGGCACAGGCAAGCCATTCAGCGCCTGCACTCAGAGCCCATTTCAAATGTTCAGAGGATTTTCTGTACTTTGCATCGTCTGGAGAAATATTTCCCATTTTTTCCAACTCCATAAACAAAGCCATTTCTTTCTCAGAATACTTAGGCTCGCCCGGATTTGTGTTTAAGCTTGAAATCAATCCATCATCCTGTTCTGTACTCATTTTTTTCACCTATTAATTATTTTTGATATGTTATCCTACTAGCATATGGCAAAAACTCTTTCACCCATGAGCTTACTGGCTTTACATCAAATATTGTATCTCCTAGCAATCTGTTTGCAACTTCTCCAATAGCGTAAGACATTAGCTCGCAGGAGTATTCTGAAACAGCTCTAATATCAATCCCTTTGGATGTAAGAATCTCTGGCAAAACGCTTCTCCATTTTTCTGGCATCCCTGCTTGTTTAGTTGAGAATTTGGCGTCTTCAATTGCTGAATATATGCCTTCTTTTCTGAATATTGCCCTTTGTATTTCCTTGTTTGAGGGGATTGCCCATTCAACATCGTCAACAGTTGTCATTATCATAAGCCTGTTTTCGTCTGTCGTACATAAAAAGTCTGTAACCACTGGACTTCTATGATAAGCGACACACTCTGCCTTGCCGTCAATGTTCAGAATGCCTCTTTCTTTGCAGAATTGTATCTGTGCCTGTGCGATTGCAGGAAACCAAACATTTGTCCATTCTCTATATCCTGAACCAAGTCCACTATACTCTTTTTCTTCCTGTTTTGTTATTTCCCTATCTCCAGTCACTTCAAACTTTGTGGTGCTGTCATAAACCATTTTTTCGAGCACAAATCCTGGATTTGGAATGCTGTCTAGGCCTGCTTGGTTTAGCCTTTCCTGAAGTTTTGGAAAGCTTGAAAGTCCTTTTTTGTCTATTAATTTTCTTAACATGTCTAAGCCTTCAACGGTTTCTTTGTATGTTGCAAGTGTCTCATATTTTTCTCCTAATCCCAGAGAGCTAAAAATTTTTTTGAAGGTTGAAGATCCCAGTGGAAAGCCTTTCCTGAATATTGATTCTACGTCTGCAACTCCGCACAGCAGAGTTCCATTTTTTAGAGAGTCTCGATAAATTTTTAAGAATCCATCACAAAAGCTCTCAGGTGTGTGCGCCAGCTTCATAGCTATAAAATTTGTGGTCTGGCCTTTGTCCAAAATCGTTTGGATGTCTGTTATTTTACCATCTTTGTCAACAACGCCTGCGTATGTTGTTTTTATTCCTGGATGAGTTGTTTTAAGTGTTTCAAAAAATCTTGCAGTCATCATCATCAATGCTTCTGCCTTATGTTTTATCTCAACAGGAGGGATAAGCTCTTTCAGGTCTCCAACAGAAAATCTTCCGCTAACCTCCCAAATGCCAAAGCCAAACTCTAAAGGTGTTGGAGGCATATAATATTTTCCAAGTTTTCCTGTTTTAATCAATGTTTTTACGCTTCCCATTTTCAGTCCTCCTGCTTATTTTATTATTGTCTGCGAGCCTTCAGGCCCTGTGGACACCATTCTGACGTTTGCACCTGTGTATTTTTCAAGGAATTCTATGCTTTGCTTTAAAGAGCTTGGCAAGCCATCGTAATTACTGATTTGTGATATGTTTTCATCAAATCCTCTAAATAATTCAAAAGATGGTCTGCATTTTCTTAGTGTTTCAGAGCATCTTACAAAGCTTTCAGAACAATCATAGCCTGTTGCGAGCTTGAACTCTTTTACTTCCTGTAAAACGTCTGCCTTTGTGAGGATTATATTTGGACCGTTTATTCCTATTGCATATTTGAGTGCAGTAAGGTCTGTCCAGCCTATCCTTCTTGGTCTTTTAGTTGTTGCTCCATACTCTTCAGCAGCAAGCCGGATGCCAACTCCTTTTTCAAAATCATCACCATGATTAATTAATTCAAGAATTGCGGGGTGTTTATGGTCATAAACAAGATCTTCGTTTTGTTTTTTGAAAGGTATTACATACTTGGTAAGCTCAAACCCCAAGTTGTGCTCCAGTCCTTCTGCACAGTAGTCTTCTGACTTTTTGCCTCCAAGCTCTGAAGGAAACGGTCCTGCCCCAACCCTTGTCATGAATGGATACTTCACTATTCCCAAAACAAGATCTATGTTGTTTGCTCCTATTCCTGCTCCTGCAGCAGTGCCATTTATTGAGCAGTCAGAAGATGTTACATAAGGATAGGTTCCGTATTCTATGCTCAAAAGAAGCCCTTGTGCGCCTTCTATGAGTATTTTTTTGTTTTTTTGGGCAAATTTTGGCATTTCTGCAATGGTATTTTTTGCAAAAGGCTTTACTCGTTGGACAAATGGCTCCAAGTAAGAGATTATTTCTTCAGCATCAATTGTTTGTTCTGGATAAAATTCTTTTGCTTTTGCAATTTTTTTTGCAAGCAGCTCTTTGTTGAAAAGGTCTCTTATCATAATTCCTCTTCTGGCAATTTTGTCAGTATAGCAAGGGCCTATGCCCCTTCCTGTGGATCCTATTCCTCCGTTTTTTTGGGAAGAGTTCTTGTTTTGGTCTCTTTTTATTTGGTAAGGCATGATAACATGGGCATCTTCACTTATCAAAAGGTTGTTGTAAGAAATGCTTTGCTGGTCCAGTTCATCCAGTTCCTGGGAAAGAACTGCTAAGTCTATAACCATGCCATTTCCCAGAATGTTTATTTTTCCAAAACTGTCATATACTATTCCTGCCGGCAATAGGTGAAAAATCCTTTTTTTGCCGTTTAGCACAACTGTGTGGCCTGCGTTGTTGCCTCCTGTTCCTCTAACAATAACATCAGCCCATCTGGAAGCAAAGTAGTCAGAAAACTTTCCTTTGCCAGTATCACCCCATTGGCTGCACACA
>JBFYMA010000024.1:0-3993 GCA_041305085.1 Nanobdellota archaeon
TCTCCTCTTTTTTCTTGAATTACGGCTTAATATTTGCAATTTAATTTTAGTATTATTAATTTGTTTTTTTTTTTTTTTTTTTTTTGAATTCATTAACATTTTTAAACCAAGCCTTTTTCCGTTTCCCTAATGGCATGTATAACACTAGGCATTGAATCAACAGCCCACACTTTCGGAGCTGCAGTGATGAAAGGCAAAAAGTTTTTGTCAAACGAAAGAATAATGTACAAAACAGAAGAGGGAGGTATGATTCCTGCGGAGCTCGCAGACCATCATATGGATAATTTTGATACTGTTTTGAAGAGTGCGCTTGAAAAAGCAGGAATAAGACTGGAAGATATAAACCTTGTTGCCTATTCTCAAAGTCCTGGAATAGGCAATGCTTTGAGGATTGGTGCAAGTGCTGCAAAATCAATAAGCCTGCTGTGTAAAATTCCAATGGTTGGTGTCAACCACTGCATTGCCCACCTGGAGATTGGCAAATTTTTTGCAAAGGCAAAAGATCCTATACTTTTGTATTGTTCAGGCGCAAACACGCAGATAATCGCATATGAGGCTGGCAAGTACAGGATTTTTGGAGAGACTCTTGATATGGGAATTGGAAACTTTCTTGACAGCTTTGGTAGGCTGTTAAAACTAGGATTTCCAGCAGGCCCGAAAATTGAGGTGCTTGCGAAAAAATCGCAAAATTATGTTGAACTGCCTTATACTGTAAAAGGAATGGATCTCTCTTTTTCAGGTATATTCACGAACCTGAAGCACAAAATAGAAAGCAAAAAATTCTGTAAGGAAGAGCTTTGCTTTTCAGCCCAGGAGACTGTTTTTGCAATGCTCGTGGAAGTTGCTGAGAGAGCCATGGCGCACACAGGCAAAACAGAGCTGGTGCTTGGCGGAGGGGTTGCATGCAACAAAAGATTGCAGGAGATGTGCAGGATTATGTGCAAAGAAAGGAATGCAAAGCTTTTTGTGCCAGCCAATGAGTTTTTGGTTGACAACGCTGCAATGATCGCTCTCACAGGCAAAATAATGTTTGACGCAGGAAATGAAACAAATATTGCTGATTCTGACATCAAGCCCTATGAGCGGACTGATGAAGTTTTGGTTAATTGGCGGTGAGAACTGCTTAAGGAAAAGTATATATTTTGTTTTTGTTTTCTGATACAGGGTGATATAATGGTTTATGAGGATGTTTCGATATCTTTATAGATGTTGTAGACAGGCTGATATGTGAGTCTGGAAACATACTGGAAATTGGTGGCATTGCAGGAATAGCTTTCAGTGCTGCGAGATCAGAACACGAAATAGTTTACAGCATAGGGAGTGCATTGGTATGGTATATTGGAAGGAAACTTAACAATCGTTTCAAAGACAAAGAATACCATCATAAATATTATCCAAGAAGGTATATGTGAGTGGAACACTCAATTAATCACTCAAGGTTTTTCCTGACATTTTCCTTGAATTTTTCGAAATCCTTGATCTTGATCACTGCGCCGCAGGCATTCCTGTGCCCTCCTCCGTGGCCTGAAACCCCTTCAAGGCTTTTTTTGAGGATTTGGAGTGCGTTGTACTTTCCTGTTCTTATGGAGCAGATCATCTCATCGCTTTTTCTTCTTGCAACAATTATCAGCCTGTCAGGGTATTTTGCAGTAAGATAATTGCCAAGGTCTCCTGTGAATGCGTACTTCTTTTCCTGATACTCAAAATAGACAAATTTGTCATCGCTGACTTTTACTTTTTTCAGGAGCTCCTGGTACTCCTTTTCAACTGTAAGAAATTTTTTGTAAATATACCTTCCCTCACTGGTCTTTTGCTGAAGTATGTCGTAGGGGCTGCTTATGCGCGTAAGAACTTTTACAGACTGCAAGGCGTTTTTCGCCGTGCCTTTGAAGTTGAAGCTGTATGCCCTGAAAAGAAGACTGAAACTTGAGTTGAACAAGGCATTTTCAGGATTGTTCACTTCTTTTTCCATGAGGTCAGGGTATTTGTCCTTGAACTCCTGCAGGAACTCAGGTATGAACCAATCCCCCACGCTTCCAAGCGTAGCAATCCATATTGGTCCGCCCAAAGCCCTGTATATCCAGTAAGTTACGGGCCTGTTATCTATAGGCTCCCACATCCTTGGGTTATAGTAGTGCACTTCTGACCTTTCCAGCACTTCGTGGTGCTCAACCCATAACACCTTGCAGGGGCAGTTGTCGATAAATTCCTGGTCAAGCTCTGCAAGGTCCAACACTACAACAAGGTCGGGGTTGTATTCCTTTACCTTTCTGAGATGCTGCTTTGTAACCCTAGGAGTGCTGTTGACAATAACCCCATGCCCTTTTTTCTTGTAGTGATAGCACAGCAAAAAGCTGCTTACGCCGTCTGCATCATCGTCAAAAAAGAACAATGGGTTTTCTGACTTATCAATGAATTGCCTGATTTCTTTTAGCTTGTCTTCAGGAATCATAAAAAAAACGAACCAGCCTCTTTTTATAAATCTTTGTACAGCACCTCTTTTGAGACTTTCTTTACCAAAAAAATTAAATAACAAATGCCTATTACTTCTTCAATGAAAATAATAGCTGACCTTCACCTGCACTCAAGGTTTTCCAGGGCATGCTCAAAAGCGTTGGACCTGAAAAACATGGAGAAATGGGCTAAGGTCAAAGGCACAGACATTCTTGGCACTGGAGATTTTCAGCACCCATTGTGGCTGAAAGAGATAAAGTCACATTTTCCCAAAGACAATGTCCAGGATGGAATTCTTAATTCTAAATCAGGTCAAAAATTTCTTCTCACAACAGAAATCTCCCTGATTTACTCTCAGGGCGGAAAGGGCAGGAGAATCCACAATGTTGTCTGGTCTCCATCGCTGGAAGTTGCTGACCAGATTGTTGAATATTTATCAAAAAAAGGCAGGCTGGATTATGACGGCAGGCCAATATTCAAGATTCCTTGCCCTGAGTTCACAGAAGCACTGAAAGAAATAGACAATAATATTGAAATTATTCCTGCACACATCTGGACTCCCTGGTTTTCGCTTTTTGGCGCAAACAGTGGCTTTGACAGCCTTAAGGAGTGCTTTCAGGACCAGGCCAAAAACATTTTCGCAATAGAAACAGGTATGAGCAGCGATCCTCCAATGAACTGGCGCATAGAAGAGCTGAAAAACAAGACAATTGTAAGCTTCAGCGACAGCCACAGCTTCTGGCCTTGGAGGCTTGCAAGAGAGGCAACTATCTTTGACGTAAAACAGCTTTCATACAAAAGCATCATAGACAGCATAAGAAACAATACTATCGCGTCAACAGTCGAGGTCGATCCTTCCTACGGCATATACCACTTCACAGGCCACAGGAAGTGCGGAATAGTGATGAGCCCAAAGGATGCAGAAAAAATAGGCAATATTTGCCCTGTGTGCAAAAGAAAGCTGACAGTTGGTGTCATGGAAAGGGTTGAGCAGCTCGCAACACATCCTGAAGGGTATAGGCACGAAAACTCAAAGCCATTCTATAAGCTTCTTCCTCTAAGCGAACTCATTGCAGGCTTTTACAGGACAGGAATGTCTACAAAGAAATCCTGGAGCACTTATAACACTCTCTTGGCTGCTTTCGGGAGCGAGTTCAAAGTGCTGCTGGACGCAGAAAAAGATGAGATTGCAAAGTGCGTGAACAACGAAGACTTTGCAGAGGTCGTGCTGAAAAACAGGCAGGGAAAAATAAGAGTAAAGCCAGGCTTTGACGGCATATACGGCGTTCCACTGATCCATGGCGATGAGGACTACAAGCTCAACACGATCCCTGAAAAAGAGCAGGAAACCGAAACAAAGGACAAGCGCCAGAAGACGCTGGGAGATTTCTGATTAATTACATTTCCACAACCCTTCAAAAAACAGAAAAGTATATAAATCACTCTGTCAAGAATTATTTATCAGGAAAAAGAGGGTGGTTTATGGCAGTTGCAAAAAAATCTTCTAAGGAAACTGAGCCAAAAGCAGAGCAGCAGGCA